>DATNRH010000656.1 GCA_036703605.1 Candidatus Obscuribacterales bacterium
GCCAAAAAGTGCTGGACCTCTGGGGTTTGCGCCATGAGCAGCACTCCCTTACGCTGTTCCACCAATAGCTGGGTGTCCTCCGGGGCATGGTCGGACAGGTTGGTGTTCAGAGCAATGGCCTCAAAAAAGGAGAGAATGCCAAGGGCGCTGTCGTACTGCTCTACCAGAAGTTCGCTCGGAGCGACCTCCATCACGAGTTTGATGACGGTGGCCAGGGCTCCCAGGGTAGGCGCAAAATGGGACAGGGGTGGTGTGATACCGCCATGGCTGTTTTCACACAAGACGTACATCATGTACAGGGTCAGCGAGATGATGGGCCAGTCCAGCTGCTCAACCCCGTTAGAGAGGTTTTGAGACAGTGCCTTGATGGTGGCCGGGCTCTGCAAAACCATAAGCCTGGCGTACTCATTGCTACGGGCGGTGTTGCCCAGCATGGCAAAAATGTCTTGGCGGATCTCACTAGGGAGGCCCTGCTCGGCGGTCAACCACGAGAGGGCCGCCTCATGCACGCCCGCTTGACACAGTACCTCTACGTACGCGACGTTCCGAGAGTCAAACGATATCTCGGTGACACACGCCAAGGCCAGCCCAAATAGGGGCGACCCGGGGCCATCCCTAATGAGAGAAGCTATCCACCTCAAAAGGTCCGGACCCTGATGGGTATCGAAAAAGTCGTGCACCACCCCCTCGGCCACGTCACGGTCTGGGTAACACAGGCTCTGCTGGATGGCAGTCAACAACTCGATGGGCTCAACGTGGTGGGGCCCTTGCTGCAACAGGGCTAGCGCATGGGCGCGGAGCTGTTCAAAGGCGGTGACGGGGTCATCCATGGTTGTCATGGCACTTCGCCTCGCCTTGAGTCGCGCCTGGTTACGCTCCTTCTTTTTGCGCAGCCCCTGCTTGACCCGCTTATCGGTAGTGTCTCTACCAGAGCCCACACCCTCTTTGAAACGCCTTGCGTCAGAGTCCATTTCAAAAAAATAAATATAATACGTGAATGGAGAGTCCGGTCTGGGAACCTAGCAGGCCAAAGGGAACAGAATGGCTGACAAAGCTTTTGCCGGAAAACCCCGACTCAACGCAGCCACCAGAGAAATCAACTAAAGCCAGGTGTGATTCGGCGTGTCGCGGAAGCGCGATTGACGTGGTTATGGGGAGAAAAATGTGCAGAAGATG
>DATNRH010000657.1 GCA_036703605.1 Candidatus Obscuribacterales bacterium
ATCGTCGGGCTCAAGGCTAAGGGCAAGGCGAGAGGCGATACGTCTGGCTTTACCATCGTGACTGCTAACACTGAACAAGAGAGGCTAGCAGCATGAAGCGTACACCACGAGCATACGAGTATGGACTACCGGATTATGAACTCACGGAGGTATCCCATGTCCCAATTCACATACGGTGTTCCCGTTATTCACGAGAACGTACAAGTGTACCGCAACCTACACAGGAAGTGCCTCTCTATCAGGCACAGCAAGTCTCGCAAGGTAATCTTTCATGACGACAAGGTGATCTTGCACCTGCCACGCTTCAAGGTGAGTGAGGCAGGAAGGCAGCGTGTGCTGCGTGAGAAGCGCAAGAACGTGCACGCTTATGTTCAAGGCAATTACTCAGTGCTGGATCGTGTACCTGCAAGACTGCACGACACTGCCTACTGGATACCTGTCTTCTACAACCCCTACCGTGTAGCCCAATTCACTGAGCACTACTCAGGCAAGCCCGTGTGGAACGCCGAGTGGGTGTGGATAGGGAACGAAGGCATCTATGCTGTCCAACCTAATTGCTTTGGTGAACAACAGCACTTGACAGCAGCGTAGCTACACAGTATTGTCTACCCACAACAGCGCATGGAAGGAGATACTCATGCCCCTAGACAACTTGATTGCCGAAGTTAGAAATTCCTACACCCTTGGCCTCAACGATGAACTGCCCGAGGCTTTGAACTTCACCCCTGTCAAAGAGAAGCAGCGCCGCAATGGTACTGTGATCGAAGGCAAGTATTGGTTGATTAACCCTAACACTGACGATGTGATGGGTGATTGCAAGGGTGTGTATACACCGACCAATTTCTCGGTACTGTATGACGCATACCGTGAGGGCCTCGAACTCTCTGGCCTCGACCTGTCGGAAATTGAAATCACCATCCGTGCCTTCCGTGGCATGGCTGCGATGCGTGCCGATGTTGTGCTCAAGAAGTACGACTACGAGCGGATCGTTGGTGAGCCGACGCAGATGCGTATGAAGCTGATCAACAGCCACGACCTGTCGTTCAAGTACGATGTGACTGCTGAACTGATGCGCCTCTGGTGTAGCAATGGCTGTGCCTCTATCGCTGAGAGCATGTCCTTTGTGCAGAAGCACACCACCTATGCCTCACCCGAGAAGATCGGTGACGCTGTGCGAACGTGGCCTTCCATGCTTGAGGGTCAGGCCAAGCTGCTGTCTCACATGCAGACTGTGCCTGTCTCCCGTGATCGGGCCATTGGTTTCCTGTCTGACAACGTGGCGTTCCGTAAGACCAAGCTGGGTGTCGAGCCCAACAAGAAGGAACTCACTAAGCTGATGGACATTTGGGACAGCTACAAGCTGGGCGACAATGCCTATCGTTTGTACAACGTCCTCACCCACGTGTCCTCTCACGTTGAGGGGCGCAACGAGAGCACTGACCTGACTCAGAAGCAGGTTCGTGAGGAGCAGCGGATCGAGGGTATCGTGAGCGGTGATCAGTTCAAGAACCTCATTCGCTATGACGACTTCGCTATTGCAGCGTAACTAGGTGAGTGGCTCTCGCTGGGTTGATCACCAGATGATCCACACCTGAGGGGTCACCGACGAGTACGAAAGGTGGCCCCTCACACTTACCAATGGAGAGAAGCATGAAGACACTAATGGTTATCGTGGGCGCTGTCGTGGTGGCAGTTGCTCTAGGGTATGGGCTGGTGGCCCTGCTCAATGACGTTACATTCAAGAAAGGTAAGCGCAAATGAGTCCTCGTTTAATTACGCTGATCGCTGGCATTCTCGTGCCTCTGATCTTCGGCCTGTTCCTGCTTGGCGGCACCTTCTATACCGTCGATCAGGGTGAGCGTGTGGTTGTCCTGACCAACGGCAAGATCACCTCTGTTGCTGATGCTGGCTGGCACTACAAGCTGCCCATCATCGAAGACACGGTGACTGTCAGCACTCGAACTGGTGTGCGTGTGTATGAAGCACTGCCTACCTATTCGTTTGACCAGCAGATCGCCACGCTCCGTGTGTCCGTGAACTACCGCATCGATCCAACCGTAGTGGCTGGTGTGTATGAGAACTACGGTGGTGAGGAAGGTATCGTAACCCGTATCCTTGACCCGAAGGTGCGCGAGCAGACGAAGAACGTCTTTGGTTTGTTCTCTGCTATCCGTGCCATTCAAGAGAGAGGCAAGCTTAACGCTGAGATTAACGCAGCTATCGCTGAGTCTGTTTCCGCTCGTGGCCTAATCATTGAGTCTGTGCAGGTAGAGAACATCGACTTCGAGGATGGCTATGAGGAAGCGGTGGAAGCTGCGGCACGTGCCAAGGCTAACATCGAGCAGGCTAAGTCTGAGTTGCTTCGTGTCGAGCAGGAAGCACAGCAGAAGGTGAAGCAGGCTGAGGCTGAGGCCACTGCCAAGAAGCTGCAGGCTGACGCTGATGCCTATGCTGTGGAAGCTAACGGCAAGGCGCAGGCCAATGCCATTGAGGCACGGGGTGCGGCCCTACGTAACAACCCTGCCCTTGTTGATCTGGTCACTGCCGAGCGATGGGATGGTGTACTCCCAACGACGCTCGTACCGGGCAGTGCTCTGCCGTTTATCAATGTTGGTAAATGACAGTAGGCGTCATGATCATCTGTATGTGGGGCATGTGCTCCGAGTACAGGACTGAGGCTCCGTACGAGAACTGTGCCGATGCCTCACTTCACATGATGGACGTAGCTGAGCAGCTACCTAACGGCCTATACATAAAGGACATGTACTGTGAGTAACAGGCTACTCGTATGCGGGGGGCGCACCTATGGTGTGCCTCTCGACTCTTCCGACAAGGACGAAGTGTTCCGTGCTTATGTAGAGACAGACGATCTGACACGTGCACTAGGCTTCTACCATTCCCTTCACCCCATCGATGTTCTCATTCATGGCAATGCCAAGGGTGCGGACAAGCTGGCTGGTGAGTGGGCTGAGCGCAAGGGCATCAAGACACTGGTGTTCAAGGCTGAGTGGAAGAAGTATGGCAAGCGTGCTGGCTACCTGCGTAACACACGTATGCTCAAGGAAGGCAAGCCCACTGCAGTGATGGCATTCGAGGGTGGTGTAGGTACAGAGATGATGTGCCGCATTGCTGAGGATGCCTCA
>DATNRH010000658.1 GCA_036703605.1 Candidatus Obscuribacterales bacterium
GCTCCCTCCGAAGCATGATGCGGTGAACAGGTCAGTACCATCACCGTCAGGGTGAGCACATAGGGCAACGCATTGAAGACGTAGTAATAGGACTCCACCCCAACGGATTGCAGCACTGGCCCCAAGCCCTGAGTTCCGCCAAACAGCAGTGCCGCATAGAGACATTGCATCGGCTTCCAATGGGCAAAAATGACCAGCGCCACCGCAATCAGCCCTTGGCCGCTGGAGATATTTTCATTCCAGCTACCCGGAAAATAGAGGGAGAGATGCGCCCCAGCTATGCCCGCCAGGAGGCTGCCCAGAATGATGCACAGCGCCTGGACGCGTTTGACCGGAATGCCCATCGCTCTGGCCGCCGCCGGGCTTTCCCCCACCGCCCGCACAATTAAGCCCCAGCGGGTGGATGTAAAAAATCCTTGCATCAGAGGGGCGATCGCCAACCCCAGCAGCAGCAGCGGGCTCAGTTGCAACGCCGACTGCACCTGCGGCAGCGAACTCCAGCCCCCCAGGGAAATGGCCGGAAGCTGGGGGGCAATCGGCTGGATATAGGGTTTTCCCAGGTAAAACGCACACCCACCCCCAAACAACATCATGGCGATACCGACAGAAATATCATTGACCTTGGGGCGTTGTACGAGCCAGGCATGGATCATGCCCATCACGACACCCGCGCCCGCCGCTGCGAGCACCCCCACCCAGGGCGATCCGCTGTGAAACGAGGCCGCATAGGCACTCATAGCTCCCATCAGCAGAGCGCCTTCTAAACCCAGGTTGATTTTGCCGCTTTTCTCCGTCAGGCATTCGCCTAGGCTGACCAGCAAAAACGGGACACTGCCTCGCAAAACCCCACCCAAAATCGCCAGGGGCACCCCCAACCATCCAAGAGAATCTGGGGTCATGGTTCATTCTCCGTGGGTGTTACAGGCTGAAACATAGTGCAATGGGCAGTTAGATGGCAAAAAACCATGGAGGTATCACGGGAGACATCACTAAAGGCATCACTGCGGTTGTACGCTTTCCAAAACAGCGGCAGAGGATGCCTCGTCGTCCACCCAGTTGGGTTCCTGAAACCAGCGAAATTTGCCATACAACGATTCGCTATACAAAATGACTAGAAAAATCAGGCCCTGTAAAACCAGGACGGTGGCGTCGGGCATGCCGTAGGTGCGTTGCAACAAACTGCCACTGGCTAAAATACCGCCGATCAAAATCGAAACCAACACCACCGCCAGAGGGTTGTGCTTAGCCAGAAAGGCTACCAAGATCCCGGTGTAGCCATAGTTGCTGTGTAAGTTGCCATTGGCGCGTCCATGGACAGCGACCACCTCCACCATGCCAGCCAGTCCCGCGCAGGAACCTGCCAAAAAGCAGATAATCAGCGTTAATTTGCCGATGGCGAGCCCCATAATCTGGGCAGCTCGAATGTTGCCACCCACAACCCGCACTGCAAACCCAAACGTAGTGCGTTGGATCAACACATAGGCGATCGCACAGACCACCAGCCCATACAACAGCCCGTAGTGCACGCGGGAACCGGGAAAATCCCCCAGCAACAAGAGATCTGGCAGGGGATAGGTGGAAGGTTGGTTGAGCGAACTGGGATCGCGCCAGGGCCCTTCTACCATGTGGTTGAGAAAGGCGATCGCCACATAGTTGAGAAGCAAACTGCTGATGGTTTCATTCACCCCCCGGTAATATCGCAGGGCACCTATCATGGCGATCCACAACCCGCCCGCCCCCATCCCCGCGAGGGCCATCAGCAGCAAGCCCAGATTGGGTGAAAGCCCCCCGACCTTCAGCCCGACAACGGCTGTAAATAGCCCCCCCAGCACCAGTGCCCCCTCATTCCCAATCATGATCAACCCCAGCCGAGCGGGTAAGACCGTACAGAGGGCACTCAACATCAGCGGGGCCGCGCGAATCAGCGTAGTTTGCCAGGCAAACCAAGAGGCAAACGCAGCCTCATAAATAGAGGCATAGACAGCCAGGGGCGAATAGCCTTGCACCACACAGAACCCACCAAATAGCACCAACGCTAGGGCGATCGCCCCCACTGGAATGCAGATGGCCTCTAAAATTGAACGCCAATGACGAGGCATATCAAAGCCACCTACGCTGTGATTTGTCCAATGACCCCTTCCACCAGCCAGTCCATTTTTTCTAGTTCTGGGGTGCCATCTGGATATTCGGTGCCGCTGGGAATGACCACCCTCCCGGTGTTATCTTTCATTTCACCTTTGTAGACAATGAGCGAACCGTCTAGCAGGCTGGCTTTGGCGGCCTCGGCATCCTGTTTAGCCTGATCGCTGACGGCGGCTCCATAGGGAGACAGTTTCACAAAGTTATCCTTCAGCCCTCCCAAGTAGAGATGGGGAATCTCACCATTCATCAAGGTTTTGCCCTCCTGGATCATCTGGGCATAGCTGGAATACACCCCCGTCCAATCCCACTCAGCCCCCGTCAAATAGCCACTGGGGGCAACAGCGGCCTGGTTGACGGCGTTGCCACTGCAAAAAATGCCACGCTTTTCAGCGGTTTCCATCACCACCTTGGCGTTGTCCACATTGCAGGTGACCACATCAATGCCCTGATCCACCATGCTGTTGACGGCTTCTGCCTCTTTCACCGAGTCAGTCCATTCCCCCGTGATGATGAGCTGCGTGGTCGCCTCCGGGTTGACCGAGCGCGCCCCTAGCATCCAGCTATTGAGGGTGCGGACGATGCGGGGAATGGGTTTGGCCATCACAAAGCCGAGCTTGCTCGTTTGTGAGGTGTGGGCGGCCACGATGCCCGCAATGTAGTAGGCCTGATCGATGAAGCCAAAATAGCTGCCGACGTTGGCAGGATGGTTGCCCTCTTCGTAGAGGGTGCCGCAGTGGAAAAACTGCACCTCCGGAAATTCCTCGGCCAGTTCCAAAATATGGGGGTCAAAGTAGCCAAAGGAGGTGGGAAACAGGACTTTGGCTCCATCCTGGACAATCATGCCGCGCATCGTTTCAGCCACCGCTGTGGTTTCAGGGACGCTGGCTTCTTCGACCACTTTGATGCCGGGGAGTTGAGAAACACCAGCGGCACCTTCCGCATGGGCTTGGTTCCAGCCATAGTCATCCTTGGGGCCAACATAGATAAATCCCATCACGAGGGGCTCTGCCTCGCCGTCAGCGGGCGGAGCCTCACTGGTGTCTGAAGAGGGGGGGGCGGTGGGAGAACAAGCGCCAAGTTGGGACGTCACGCCCAACGCTCCGGTGGCCAGCAAGCTATAGAGCAGTTGCCGACGGGTTAAGGGATATCGATGGTGAGTCATAAGCCAACCTCTGAGCGATTCTGAGCAAGAATGTCTGCGTTGTGCAGCACGAGTGACTGCATTATCAGCAGTTCTGCCCAGGAGATCGATACCGGACATTCCAGGGGTTAGGTTACGACTTGTTACAAATGTCTAGGTTTGTTCCAGGTTTTACCAGCCAGGTTCAGGGGGAGACGGTATCAGGAAACACCTCAGCGTTCTTCTATTTCTCTAAAGATAGGAAGCATTAAGCAGATTGGTTAAGTGGATTGAATGATGCCATTGTGAGCGATCGCCAAATCCTAGATCTCACCGATGCCCTCGTCTTTGAAAAAACGGGATGCCATCTCGGGGATGCTCAACGGGCATTGTTGCAAGCGGCTTGGTCTGGCGAGCGGCAAAGTTATGACCAGATTGCCGAATCTTGCGGCTATTCAGCGCATTACCTCCGCAAACATATTGGCCCGTCCCTGTGGCAGTTGCTGTCCAATGTGGTGGGCGAAAAGGTCACCAAGCTCAACTGCAAGCGGGTGATCGAGCGTCGCCTCGGTGCTTCCTCCCCTCGATTAAACGCGCCAGACTCGGCTGTTTTGCCTGAAGCATTGGGGGTATC
>DATNRH010000659.1 GCA_036703605.1 Candidatus Obscuribacterales bacterium
CTTCGTCTGGGATCATATCCTGTTCGATAATTTATGGCGGCCGATGGTTGACCCCTGGATAGCTTTGGCGGCGATCGCCATGCGCACCAATTCGATTCGCATTGGACCCATGATCACACCGTTGGCTCGCCGTCGTCCATGGAAGGTAGCTCGTGAGGCGATCTCACTCGATCAATTATCGAATGGGCGCGTAATCTTAGGGGTGGGTCTGGGTGCTCCGGAACTTTGGGAGTTCGGTTTCTTCGGCGAGCAGACTGATGCGAAAATCCGCGCTAGAAAACTGGATGAAGGCTTGGCGATCCTGGAGGGCTTGTTGGGTGGGGAATTATTCAGCTTCCAGGGTGAGTTTTACCAATTGGAGCAGATGCGATTTCTGCCGAAGCCAGTCCAGTCGCCGCGCATTCCGATCTGGGTCGGTGGGACATGGCCTAACAAAAAACCCATCAGACGCGCAGCGAATTTTGACGGATACTTCCCGGATGCTGTTTTGTCTCCAGTGGTACCTGATGATTGGAATGACATTTCTGCCATGATCGAGACTCACCGCGTAAAGGAGGGCCCTTTCGATTTGGTGCAGTATGGAATCACGCCCGGTGATGACCCTGCAAAGGCAGCTGCCCATGTGGCTCCATATCAGGAAGTTGGCGTTACCTGGTGGATGGAGGGGATCAGCCCTTATGATTATGGCTTCGGTCGGGAAGACAAATGGACTCCGGAGATCGTGGATGTGTTGGAAAGCCGCATCCATCAGGGCCCTCCAGGGTAAGTGAACAGATACATTGTGCGGTCAACAGTTAGATGAACGATCACCCGAGCACAAAAGGAGCGCATCAATCGATCATGGCTGATATCACTGAAGAACATGACAATGTTGTCTCAGATTATCTGGCGATGATGGATCACCAGCGTGAATCACTGTTCGAGATCCTTGAAGGACTCAACCAGGAGGTTCTTTGGCAGCGCCCTGCTGAGAGTGAATGGTCTATCGGTGAAAATCTTGACCACCTGCGGGAGGTTAGCTCAAGCACCTTGACTCTGTTTAAAATTACCTGGGT
>DATNRH010000660.1 GCA_036703605.1 Candidatus Obscuribacterales bacterium
ATTTCAGCCCCATAGACGCGATCGCCAATCACGTAGGTGCGGATGTTGGTGCCGGGAATGTATTCCTGGAGAGCGATCGGCGCGCAGGATAGCGCGAGGTGCAGGCGTTCGGGCTGAAGATGCTGCGGCGTTAGGGGCTGGATATAGGCTCCGCCATAGACCGGCTTGAAAATCACCTTGGCGTGGCGCTGGGCAAACGCCAACACCGCTGTCGGATCATTACCCACCAGAGTATCGGGAATCGTAACTCCCAACTGATGCACCACCCCCAACTGCCGAGGTTTTTCCTTGTGGAACTGGTAGGCCCGCCAAGAATTCACCCAGCGCGTTGACGTGCTCTGCATCACCGTGCGCAGAACGGCCATGGCATCATTCCCCGCGATCTGACGCTGGTCATCGGGTAGCGAGGGCACCTGTACCGGAGCCAAGCTTCGCCAAAACACGCTGCGGATGCTCTGCCAGTTCCATCGCTGCCCAGACGGCAGGGTCAAGAAGCCCTCGGCCGTCTGGGGTGACCAAGAAACACGGAGCTGGGTGGGAAACTGGGCTATGTCAAGGTAGTCTACGTCAGTGCCCGTCTGAGCGATCGCCTCCCGCAGGTGCGCCGCATGGACATCCTTAGAGTTGCCCAGAATGAGGATCTGCATACCCCAGTCCGCTATTTAAGACTCCAGATGATAGATCCGACTCATCGAGCCAAGGATCTACCCCGCTCTGAAACTCGGTCGTTGCCCCCCCTTCTTCGCCCAAGGCCAAGGTAGTCACCACTTCATCTCCATCTCCCATGCCCCAGTCACCCCCTTCTTCACCCAAGGCTAAGGTGGTGAAATCTGGCTCAGAACCAGGCTGTCCGATAATCGGATCACTGTCCCCAAGAGCATCCGACGTTCCATCTGACGGAGGCCAGGCGTCATCGCCCCCCTCTTCACCCAGGGCAAGGGTGGTAAAGCGAATCAAATCATCATCCCCTTTGTCACCCCCCTCTTCTCCCAAGGCACGGGTTGACATCTGCATATCCTCGTAGCCGGTCAGGCAGTCACCCCCCTCTTCCCCTAGGGCCATCGTTGTAGCCCAGCCATCACCGCCTTCCTCACCGATCGCTAGGGTCGTAGCCCAACCATCATCGATCTCAATCAGTTCACCATCGACCGGCTGAAGATCATCGCCACCTTCCTCGCCGATCGCCAAGGTTGTGGCCCAACCATCACCGCCTTCCTCGCCGATCGCTAGAGTTGTAGCCCAGCTGTCATCGGTCTCAACCAGCTCACCATCGATCGGCTGAAGATCATCACCACCTTCCTCGCCGATCGCCAAGGTTGTAGCCCAACCATCGCCACCTTCTTCTCCAAATGCTTCGGTTGTGAGGAAATCATCATCAACCGGCAGCCAACAGTCACCGCCTTCTTCCCCCAGCGCTAATGTCGTAGCCCAGTCATCTCCATCTATCCCATCAGGAACCTCGCCCTCAACAACACCAGGCTCAAGGAAACGGAGCACAATCGGTTCTAATTGTTGATAGATAGCCTCAAACTCTTCCCCAGCTAAGCCATGCTCACTCAGCAGGTCGTGAACCCATTGTTGTAAACGCTCCGCCGTTAGATCAGATGAGGAGGCGATCGCTAATACCTGCTCCTGAACTGCTGGATCGTTGAATAGAGCTACAGCCCGCTCTAGACGACGCGGGGTCAGGTCGGGGGAAATCTCACCAAGACGTGCTTCCCAGTCGGGGAATGCGCGGGACAAATCAGCAAACGACAGGCCAAACGGATGAGAAAATGTGGTACTCATATTG
>DATNRH010000661.1 GCA_036703605.1 Candidatus Obscuribacterales bacterium
GAGCGGTGGCTCCGCCACGTCTTGTTGTGGCTTTTGGCGTGGATCTGGTCGGTGATGAGATGGTTTAGACGCGATTTGGAGAGTACTAGGCAACGTGACTGTACGGTCTAGGGATTGCGGTTATCTATCGGTATTGTTGTCTGCAGGTCAAACTAGATAGAAATCATGCTGCACTGAGGAAGATTCCCTTTTTTCAGCAAGCCCTAGTTAATTGTAATAGGGTGCTAGCAACCAGAAAAAACTCTCTTATCCTTGTCAAGCCGAGTTTTGGGCAATCGTAGTCATTCATTGTGCTGGATATTTTGGTTGCTTTCAGAAAGAATATTAATAGATTTAGGGTAACCAAGATCATGGTTGTATAAAAAGATGTCCATAGATGAGTTAGGGTAAGTTTCGGATCTAGCGATCGCCCCCTAGGACTCAGTCACCGCGAGATGAAATAGACCATCGCCTTGATTGACCAGGGGATTATTGGTATGGCCGATGACAATGCCGTTGTAGGGACTATCAATTTTACTGGTGCGATCGCCGAAGGCATCGGTGATGAAGCCCAAAGATTGTTTTTTCTGAATCGACTGTCCTAAGGTCACCGCTGGGTGCAGCATCCCGCTTCGACTTGCCCGCACCCATTTTGTTTCTTGCACCTCGATGGGATCAACTGAAGAATGAAGGATGGGTGAGCTATACATCCCTAATGCCGACATCACTTGTAAGATGCCCGTCACGCCGGTAGCGATCGCTGCTTGATCAAACCGTAGGGCCTCTCCAGCTTCGTAGAGCAACACTGGAATACCGCGATTGGCTGCCGCTTGCCGCAGGGAACCATCCCGCATGGATGAATGAATGATAATGGGTGCCCCAAAGGCCTTCGCTACCGCATAGGTCTTGGCATTGCTGAAGTCGCCGCGCACCTGAGGCCAGTTGACCCGATGAAAAGAGGCGGTATGTAAGTCAATGCCGTAGTCGCAATGGGCGACCACCTCAGTCATAAACAAATGAGCAAGGCGAGCTGCCAAAGAGCCGCGCTTGGAGCCAGGAAAGGATCGATTTAAATCACGGCGATCGGGTAGATAGCGCGATTGTTCGATAAAGCCAAACATATTGACAATGGGAACGGCAATCAGCCGTCCATGCAGGCGATGGGGTTTCACCTGGGTGAGCACCTGGCGGATAATATCCACACCGTTAATTTCATCGCCATGAATAGCGGCACTCAGCCAAAGACAGGGCCCTTGATAGCGCCCATTGATCACCGTCACCGGTAAACTGAGTAACGTTTGCGTCGGTAGGCGGGCAATGGGAAGTTCTAGACGCTGCTTGCGTCCCGGCAGCACCTCCACTCCACCAATCGCGATCGCCGTCCCCGGCTGACGACCGAGGGGCGATCGCTCTTCGACTCCACCCTTTGTATCCCTGCTGACATTGACATCACTCATGCATTCCAGAGTATCGCAAACCTGCAGCACTGTGGTTAGCCATGGTTAACCATTGAGGCGATTTCGGCTGCGTTGCGGCGTAGCATTTTTGGCCACAAATTCAATAATCTTACCTGCCACATCCGCCTGGGTTGCCGCTTCAATGCCCTCTAGACCAGGGGATGAATTCACCTCCATCACCACGGGGCCATGGTTTGATCGCAGAATATCGACCCCTGCCACCCGCAGCCCCATGGCTTTAGCCGCCCGGATCGCCGTGCTACGCTCCTCCGGAGTGAGTTTAATTTTGGCTGCCATACCGCCCCGGTGCAGGTTAGAACGAAATTCGCCGGGGGCTCCCTGACGCTTCATAGCCGCTACCACCTTGTCGCCAATCACAAAGCAGCGGATATCCATGCCCCCAGCTTCCTTAATAAACTCCTGCACCAAAATATTGGCATCCAGGCCACGGAAAGCTTCAATCACCGACTGGGCTGCCTGTTTGGTTTCCGCTAGCACCACGCCAATGCCCTGAGTACCCTCCAGCAGCTTAATCACCAGCGGCGCACCGCCGACAATTTCAATCAAGCCTTCAATATCTTTCGTGGAATGGGCAAAGCCGGTGACTGGGAGACCAATCCCCTTCCTGGCCAAGAGCTGTAGACAGCGCAGCTTGTCCCGCGATCGCGAGATCGCCTGGGATTCATTCATGCAAAAGACGCCCATCATCTCAAACTGCCGCACCACCGCTGTACCGTAGAAGGTTTTGGACGCGCCAATCCGCGGAATCACTGCATCAAAATCATCCAAAGGATCCCCTTGGTAGATCACCTGAGGACGGTGGGAGGTGATATTCATGTAGCAACGCAGGTAGTCAATCACCCGGATCTCATGGCCGCGTTCCTCACCGGCTTCCTTCAGGCGTCGCGTGGAATAGAGGGACGCTTTTTGCGACAGAATGGCGATTTTCATCGATTTAGCGGGGGAATCGGCAGGGCTAGAGTCAGCAGTCTGGCTCTGATCAACATAGGAATCATGGTCATGCAGGTCGTTGTAGTCTGTCACGGCTCTGGCTCGGTGAGATGGATGAACAAGGAATCTGAACGATGGACAGTGGAATGAACATCAGCACTTTGCAGGTACGATCGCCCTGGGTCTACCCAGAATTTATGGCGCACGGCCTGCCGACCCAGCAGCATACGAAATCCCATCACATCGCGGTTGGTGAGGGTGAGTTCAATCGGCCAATGCTGGCCATTTAGGGCAACCCGCGTTTGAATGACAGGACGCCGTTCAGCATGGCCACCGGAGTTGCGCACCTCCCGCTCGTCTAAAAGCGGGGCTTCTGCGGTCAGGGTGCGATCGCTGTTGCGTTGCAAGGGATGAACCTGAAACCGTACCCAGGGCTGACCATCGCGCTCGATAGGCTGAATATGAAACGCATGGAGTGCAGAGGAGCGGGCCCCGGTATCAATTTTTGCCTTGATGGCTGTGACTCCCAAATCGGGCAGCACTAGCCATTCTCGCCAGCCAATCAGCGGCAGTTGGGTTGAGTCATTCACGAGATTGATGTCCAAACACCACGGGCTCACATCGAGGCCAGGCTACCACAGGCAAACCTGGCTAATAGCAACGTTGCCCCCAAAGCATACTGCCACATCTGAGTTTGGATCATGGAAGCGATCGCCATATTCGCCAGTGTAACGAAATTGCTGATCGACGACTTCAAACTCCGTGGGCAGGGGTTGGGTGCAGCACGAACAAAATACCAGGTTTGGCGGTGGATCGTCGTCCCCTAAATGGGGTAGATTGACGTTCCAAAAACAGCCAGGCTTCTGGGGTAAACCCAGCAGGTGATCCAGGACTTGAACGGTGAGCTGGGTAGCCCGCTCCCAGTTGATCGGCTGACGGCGGTGGATGTAGTGGGAAAAGGCGATACCTGGCAATCGCAGTAGGGCGGCCTCCCGCACCGCTGCTACGGTTCCCGACACATACAGATCTGCCCCTAGGTTACCCCCAGCATTGATGCCCGATAGCACCCAGGTTCCTTGAGGGCATAAATGGGTTGCTGCCACCCGAGTGCAGTCGGCAGGGGTGCCATTAATGGCGTAGGCCGTATCCGAGCGGCGCTGAATGGCGATCGCTGCTCCTCGGGTAATTTGGTGGCTGCAGCCGGAATATTGCTCCTGCGGGGCCACGATCACACTGTTGTCGCCAACGGCATTCCGCAGGGCCTGCAAACCGGGGGCATCAATGCCGTCATCATTGGTCAAAATAAACGTCATAGCTCTAGAAAACGCGATCGCTTTTAGAGTGTAGCGCTAGAAAGAGCGATCGCTGGCGCTTCAGCTCGTTGAATCAGGTGCGCCAATTTGCGCCGCATGATAATGCCGGGTTGATCCGTCCACATATGCTGCTCAGCATGGAGATCCAGGGGCACGTCATAGTCCGTCCCTTCCAAAATATCTTTATCCTCCAGCGTCACCGCTCGGTCAAAGGCGATAATATCCTGGGCCGGTGCATCCGCTTCCGTATCATTGCGCAGACAGAACTGGACAATCTGCGATACCTGATCATTCACCGGCGTCGCTGCGGTAAAAATTAGATGCACCAGACCGTTAGGATAGGTAATCCGCAGGGTGCGGAGAAAGGGTAGATACCAGGTGGCACGACTGAGGCGCAGGGTGCGATCGCTTTCCATGCCAAGATTCTGCTTCTGCATGTCAGAGTTTTTCACTGGCAGTCCATAGGTCATGGTCAGCCCCCAATCCATTTCTTCCAACGAGGTGGGCGGCGGTGGTACGGGTTCCTGGGAGATGCCAAAGGTCTTGTGATGGACAAAGTGGGGATGGGCATTGTCAAAGGAATTTTCCATCAGCCGCAAACCGGCACAGCGCCAGGGTTCATAGAACTGGGGAATGTAGCGAAACTGCGGATCCACAGCCTCGGGAATATCGGGAATATCTGCCAGCGGACTATCCAAGCAAACCCAGGCATAGCCGTAGCGCTCAACACAGGCATAGCCTGGCACCTGATAGGCCGGAGAAATGGGGCGATCGGGCACCTGGGGCACCTGCACACAGCGACCTTGCCCATCAAAACACCAGCCGTGGTAGGGACATTGAATTGCACCGTCCACCACCGTTCCCTGAGAAAGCCGCGCTGAACGATGGCAACAGCGATCGGCCACCGCCACCGGCTGCCCCTCGGCCGCCTGCCAAATCACCAGCCGTTGTCCCAAAAGCTCAAACGCTGCTGAGCCATGCTGAATCTGGGCGATGGGCACCACCGGATACCAAAACCGCCGAAATACAGGGTGCTGGGTGACAAGCATGGCTGATCTCCATCAAGGCTGAACTCGTAAACTCATGCCCATTAAACCAGGACACCTGCCAACGAATCGTTCCCAGCGTACCAAATGTCTAGTACTCTGAGGCGTCAGTAACCCGCCTGCTGAGGCGGAAAACCTGGTATGCCCTAGAAGTCCTTTTCGTTCTTCTATCTTCGTTTTTCTATTTTCGTTCTTCTATCTTGCGGTACTATGCGGCCCGCAGCAGTCCCGCCGCGATCGCTTCCTCGATCTGCGATTCCACCCAGGGCCACAGAGCCGGCGCGCCAACCTGCACCGCCGACATGCGATCGCGCACCTGAGCATGATGCACGCCATGCAGCATCCAGGTATGTCCATGGGTCTGCATATTATTCAAAAAGGGTTGCAGACAATCCAGAGCCTTAGCAAACTGGGCATCCGCCGTCACCTGCTCTTCATATTCATCCCACCAGGCGCGCAGTTGCTGTTCTTGCTCCGGCGGCAAGAGTCCAAACAGGCGATCGGCTGCTTGTATCTCCCGCGCTGCTTTACTTTGGTTGCCGTCGGCGTCATAGCAAAAGGTATCGCCAGCATCAATTTCTACCAGATCATGCACTAGGAGCAGACGAATCACATGCAGCAGACTCACCGGCTGATGGGCATATTCTTCGAGGGCGATCGCCATCATCGCGATATGCCAAGAATGTTCAGCACTGTTTTCCTGGCGCGAAGCATCGGTAATCAGGGTTTGCCGCAGGATGCCTTTAAGCTTGTCAATTTCTAAGACAAACTGCATCTGTTGCTGAAGGCGTTTTGGGTCAAAGGTTGGCAGCATTATGTTCTATTTAACGAAACGAGTCTAAGGGGTGCGATCGGCGATCGCTCCATGGTTCTATCATCCCACCCTAAGCCAGACTTAACTCATAGGCTACAGAGGTGTACTGGCCTTTAGGGCTCGTTCCATCAACAGTACCTGAGAACTACGTTCCTCCTCATCTGCACCAGGGCGACGCTGGATATAATGTCCATCCGGCTGTAGTTCCCACGCTTGGCGATTATCCGCCAGCATGATATCTAATACCTCTAGGAGGTCTTTCATCAGCCTAGGGTGAGTAATGGGCGTCATCGCTTCAACTCGTCGATCCAAATTACGCGGCATCCAGTCAGCACTGCCGATGAAAATCTCGCCCTCTCCTTCATTATGAAAATAAAATAGTCTAGAGTGCTCAAGATATCGACCAATAATGCTTAGCACGCGGATATTTTCACTAATGCCAGGCAGTTGAGGGCGCAAGCAGCAGATTCCTCGCACAATTAAATCAATAGACACACCCGCTTGAGATGCCTTATAGAGCGTTTGGATAATCACCGGATCGACAAGGGAGTTCATTTTTGCAATGATCCGCCCTGTTCCACCTTGCTCACAGTGCGCAATTTCTCGCTGAATTAGTTCTAACATGCGATCGCGTAGATTCACAGGTGCAACGAGTAGCTTCCGATAGGACTTTTGTCGCGAATAGCCGGTGAGGAAATTAAATAGATCTGTTAAGTCCGCTCCTAAATTTTCATCACTACTCAATAGCCCCAAATCCGTGTAGAGCTTAGCGGTTTTAGGGTTATAGTTGCCAGTGCCAATATGAACGTAGCGATTAATACGGCCATCCTCTCGCCGTACCACAAGCAGTACCTTCGTATGGGTTTTTAAGCCCATTAGCCCATAAACGACGTGAACTCCAGACTTTTCCAGCTTTCGAGCCCACCAGATATTATTTTCCTCATCAAAGCGAGCTTTCACCTCAAATAATACCGAAACGTGAATTCCATTTTCAGCTGCCTTTAATAAAGCATTGGTAATGCGAGAGTCTTCCGCCAATCGATAGATGGTCAGTTTGATAGAAAGCACTTTCGGATCCTCTGCTGCTTTC
>DATNRH010000662.1 GCA_036703605.1 Candidatus Obscuribacterales bacterium
TGCCGTAGATGGTTCACAAATCTACCCCAGCAAGGATCTATCCATCCCTGTTGCTCTAGTACAGGTGGGCTGGTTTGAGAACCTGCATCTGCCCACCGGCGATTATGAGAAAGATATCGAGTTAGATATCATGACGCCCCAAGAGTTACAGATGGGGGATGGCAGCCCCGCCGATCGCCAAGTCAACATGCGCCGCTTTGAAATGGAAACCCAAAAGCTGGTGCAATACATGAAGGCCCATGACCATAACCAAGATTGCTTGGTTTTTCTGGATGGTTCCCTGGTGGCATCTTTTGCGGAGGTGTTTGATGCCGACAGTCGAGCCTTTTACGTCCACTGCTTGCTGGAACTGCTGAGAACGAGTGAAACCTATCGCGTGCCCCTGGTGGCCTATATTGCCACCTCCGCCGCCGATGACCTGACCGTACTGCTGAAAACCCTGTTCCATTTACCCGACTGCAACCACATCCACGACTCCCAAGTTCTGAATCAATTTATGCAGTGGGGCGATCGCACCGCTCTATTCCGCTGTCAGCGGGCGGGCATTCTGAGCGTCTATGCCGAACAAAGCGATCGCATTGCCTTCACCTACCTCAAAACCACCCGCGAAGGCTACCCAGCCCGCCTAGAGATGCCCATCTGGATGCATGAAGAACCTGGTCTGGTGAACCGAGTGATGGACTGGGTACGTGGTGAGGTGGTGATCGGCAGCGGCTATCCCTATGTGATTGAAACTGCCGACCAAGTTGCTGTCCTGCAGGCCGAAGACCGGCAAAACTTTTACCGCATCCTCCAAGATTGGTCAGAACAGGAGGCCCTAAACCTACGCTTCTCTCAGAAAATGATCAGCAAAGTACGTCGCCGATAAGGCAGTCTACCGCTAGGGTTAGCCTACCCTCAGATAAGCTCACAACACGAGCTTGTCCTACGACACAAGGATGACCTTGGTGGCCGATTCAATCGGGTTAGGCTAGATCTTGCTGGCTAGATGGGTGAGTTGCTTGATGTTGTTCAAGTGAATCACTTGGTTAGCGTCATCAATGGTTAGCCAAGATTTATCGGTAAGTTTTTCCATAATCTTGGTGGTTTCATCGACGTTGATATCCGAGACATCCGCCAAATCCTGCAGCGGAATATTAAAGATATCGGTGCCTTCATCGGAGGGCACCCCGTAGTTTTCACCCAAATACACCAGCGTGTGGGCTAACTTGATGGCGGAGGGCTGGTGGCGTAGCTGGAAGCGCACGTTGGTTTGCCGCAGACGGCTGACCATCAGTTGCAGCATCCGGTGATGAAGCTGAGGATCTTTGAATAATGTCTGGATGAATCGCTGGGCAGAAACGCTCAGCAATTTCACCGGTGAGAGTGCAACCACATCGGTGGAGCGAGGAGACTCATCTAAAATAGCCATCTCCCCAAAAAAGTCGCCCTGTCCCAAGATTGCCAAGGTTACAACTTCGTCTCCCGCGTGGCGGCGAACCTTCACCCACCCGGATTCCACAAAGTACACCGCATTACCCCAAGCATCCTCCATTAAAACGGCACGCCCCGATGGATAGTCGTGCTCAACCGCAATGGATAATAACCACTCCAGGGTTTCTGGGCTGGCTGCGTTGAAAAGTGGGAAAAGCTCACTGAAAGCTTCAGTCTGCATGGAAGGTGCCCAAACCTCAAAAACTCACTACTTCGCCAAAAATGCTTTGAACCGTCTCAGCAGGTGGCAAGACTACCTCTGAGACACTGACAATGATCCTAAGCTATCACCGTTTGTCTAAACTATATTACCCGCAAAGTCTCCTAAATCTCCAATCTCTCCGGGATGAAACTCGATAAAACTTGCAGATGAGCCGGCATACATGTACGACCCATGGCGTGATGCTGCTTGGATAGGCTAGGCCAAGAGGTGCATTTGAGGATGCGTGACGGTGGTGGCCCAGGGCGATCGCCCTCCTCTAATCGAGCTAATCGAGCGGTTCCTATGCTTAGGCAGACGGTTTTGAGGCAGCCTATCTTTAGGCAGACTGGGCTAGAAATGCCTGGCGGATGGGCGATCGCAAGGCCTCAATATAGTGAGGCCAGCCCACCAAAATGGTTTGATGATGGGCTAAGGTCTCGGGATCAAGACAATCGGTGGTAAAGCCAATGGGTTGTCCGTCGAGATCACAGCAGGTTAGACCAGCGGCTTGTGCTAGGGCTAGGGGCCCCACGGTGTCCCATAGCTTAACGCGGCGGTTGAGGTAGAGGTAAAGCCCTGCCCGCCCCGTGACCACTTCCATCACCTTTAGGCCAAAGCTGCCTAGGGTCCGAAACTGCACGGCGGGCACCGCCCTTTGAATGGCATCACCAAATTGATGGCGATCTTTGTCGCCAATCAACATAGGGCAATTAGATGCTGAGAGCGGTGGCTCAACGGGGGTGATGGCTTCGGGGAGGCGATCGCCCCCTGCCTGAAACACGCCCCAGTCTAGCCCACCATAATAAAGACGATCGAGGGTCGGTGCATAGATCCAGCCGGCCGTCGGTTGGCTACCCTCTAGCAACCCCACCATCACCGAGTAATAGAGTCGCCCATGGATAAAGTCATCGGTACCGTCAATGGGATCAATGCACCAAAGGCGACGGTGACTCCCGTGAAACACCTGCCGCGATGCACTATTCTCTTCCGTCACCAAGCCATCCTGGGGAAACATTGCCCGAAAGGCTTCCGACAATCGTTGGTCGAGCAGGCGATCGACACTGGTCACATAGTCATCTTTGCCTTTTTCGAAGACCTGAAACTGTTCGGCTGCTAATTGTTTGGCCTGTTGACCACAATCTCTGACCAACCAGCGGATCTTTTGCGCTTGGTCAACCGAGAGATAGTGCATGGCGGAAAAAGATGGACGTTAGGGCAAGCATACAAAAGCAATCCAACAATGGTGTTGAGCAGGAGGGTAACCTCTTCCACCCCGACCTTCAATGAGGTGTCATCAGAGCGGGGCGTCGAAACGGCCGCTTAGCCCAGACGGGTCAGCTACCAATGCGATCGCTCTCCATCCTGGGCGATCGCACCTTAGCACGGGATTATGCCAATCCTCAACTCCTCGTTGACGCAAGTTGTCCTGACCGATTGCCCTTGCTGGAGAAAACAGCTCTATTCTCTGCCGTTGCCGCAAAAAACGGACTGATCCATGTTGGATCAGCCCGCTCATTTGGGAACGCTCAGAGAAGATTACTTTTGAACGACCAGCTTAACGTTAGCGTTTTGCAACCCAGGACGCTTGACTTCAGCCAAGGTCTTGTTCACAGCGTACTTTTGGTTAATGGAGTTAATCAATTCGGTTTGGTTGTGCTTTTTGGCTACACCCCAAAGATCAGCGATTAGGTCGAAGGAACCATCAGCGTTACGAGACCAGCCTAGATCGTATTCACCTTCGAGGGTAGCTACGATGTCAGCCCGTACACGTTGGCCATTGTAGCCACGAACATCAGCATTATTTTTGACGCCGATGCCGAGATCCCGTAGGGAAGACTTGAGGATTTCAGCGTCACTGATCTTGGTACGCAGGGTGCTAAAGTGAGACATGTCGGATTTCCTCCTGTAGAGAAATTGAGAGAAACAACGTCAAAGTAGATCGTGCCGTAGAGGTGTGAATTCTGCCGAGGTAAACCATACGGCGGGTTTCCTTAGCTGCTAGCCCGGAGGCTAACCTTTCTTCCTGTTGGGAGCAGGAAAGAAAGCTTGTTATGACTCCATTTGCATGTACTCTGCAAAGGATGAGGCGGCAGGGCGGGCGCGTTGCCTTGCCCAGTCGCGCAGGGCGGTCACCTGCTCACTCATGGTCTTCGAGAGGGGCAGAGTTGCCTTCACCGCTGCGATAATATCGAGCTGGTTGAAGTCACGCCCCTTGGCAAAGGCATCGTACATGGCTGCAATCAGCGCTTGTTCGATCTCTGCTCCCGAGAACCCGTCACAAACTTTGGCAAGCTGGCCCAGATCGAAGTGAGTAATGTCGGGCCGTCGCTTGGATAAATGAATTCTGAAAATTTCTTGGCGTTCTTCTGTTGTTGGTAGATCAACGAAGAAGATTTCATCGAACCGTCCCTTGCGGAGGAACTCACCGGGTAATCGCTCCACTCGGTTTGCCGTTGCCATCACAAACACGGGCGACTGCTTTTCCTGCATCCAGGTGAGGAACGAACCAAAAATGCGGCTAGAAGTGCCACCATCCGAGTCGGCAGATCCTGCGCCCCCAGCAAACGCTTTGTCAATTTCATCGATGAACAGAATTGCGGGAGAAATTGACTCGGCAGTTTTCAGGGCGTTGCGTAGGTTGGCTTCCGATTTACCCACGGTTGAACCATCATAGACCCGCCCCATATCCAATCGCAGGAGGGGCAATCCCCACAGGCGAGAGGTGGTCTTAGCAATCAATGATTTACCACAGCCAGGTACGCCCAAAATCAGCATTCCCTTTGGCTGAGGCAAGCCATATTCCCGGGCTCGCTCGGTAAACGCATTAGACCGTTGCTTGAGCCAGCGCTTCAGCTCCTCTAAGCCGCCCACCGCGTCTAGGGTTTCATCCTCTTCGATAAACTCTAGAATGCCGTTGCGCCGAATGAGCTGCTTTTTCTCAGAGAGAACAATATCAACCTCTGCTTCGGTTAGGCGTCCAGTGGTGACCTGTGCCTTGCGGTAGACCCGATCGGCTTCATCACGGGTTAGCCCTAGAGCTGCTTTCAAGAGCTTCTCCCGAACTTCGGTGGTAATGCGCCGCGATCGCACTTGGTCGAGATGTTGGGATAGCACCTGATTCAGCTCGGTCATGCTCGGCAGAGGATAGTCGAGCACGACGACTTCCTTCTCTAGCTCGACGGGCACCTGCTGCACCGGCGACATCAAAACAATGGTTTTTTGGGATTCTTTGAAGCTAGCGATCGCATCTCGGAGCCAGCGGGTAACGGCAGGCGAATCAACAAACGGATGGAGATCCTTGAGAACGTAGATTCCTGGTTCTTTTTGGCGAATGACCCATTCAACAGCAGCTTCAGGGGATACGGTGTTGTGCTGCGTGGTGCTGCGGGGTTGACCGTATTCCACGATGCCGTGGGTGACCGTCCAAATAAACACACGCCGCTGTGGCTTGGTCTGGGCAATAGTCGCGATCGCCTGCTCTGCACGCTCCTCTTCGGAGGTTACCAGGTAGATCAGCGGGTACTGAGCTTGAACGAGAATGCGGAGCTCTTCTTTCATAACAATTCAGACCTAACTAGCAACAGGGCAAATGCTGACCAGACCTGCAATTTGAGTCGAAGTCAAACCCACCTGCAATCGCCTTGCAACTTGCTTCACCTACTCTAGGTAAAGACTCGCGCATCAATGTCGGAACAGACAGCGGCTGCGAACAGGGCACTAATCACCACTTAACAAGGAACTAGCTCTTCCTCGCCCGGTTGACTCCGATTGGATGAGCGACTCGGATCAATGGATCCCACAGATAGCTCATCGTCGAGGATGCTTGGCTGCTGGACCAAAGGAGCCAGTTCGCCATCTCGCAACACAAGCGATGTAGAGCAGTCTGGACATTCATAAATCTGATGCACCTGCCCATGGAGGGCTTCTACCGCTTCCACCACCTCGGGATGGGCTAGGTAAAATTCAAGTGCTCGCTCAGCGATCGCAGACATGGGTTCAGAACTGACCGCCGCCGTGATCTTGAGCTGACGATGGAGTTCGGGAGGGAGATATAACGTAACCTTGTGCTTGTCTTGCATACAACAATCAGTGATTAATACCCGGGTATGCCAAAAGAATACGTGCCCTAACCCAAGGCTGTCAAGACGGTATGCCAGCATGACGGCATTTTTGTTACTTTTGTTTACATAAAGGGGCGATCGCTTTCCCGTTGTTTGTGGGGGTGCGATCGCCCTAATCCTTTGCCCATCAGGCTCTTTACCCTTTTGGTCTGCATTCAGCCAGGTCGGCCACTGGGTCAAACTAAAAGAGGTGCCCTAGGACACCTCTCAAGAGAGTTGAGGTTTACAGACCCCAACCTAGTTGGACTCAGTCTTTAGCCGGGCTTCTGTTCCGGCATCATGCACTTATCCGAATCGCAGCCCGCCGGCCCAGCTTCCATCAGCTCGCCCGCATCATAGCGACAGAGCGCCGCATAGAAATCATCAGTCTGCTGCCGTTGGAGGACTTGCTGTCGTAGTTCTTCGTAGGTGGCTTTGTCAACCGGCTCGAAGGGCAAGCGCGGGAAAGTTTGTAGGTCATCAAACCGTGCCAGCAGAGCGGCGGAAATATAGCCTTGGTCATCCCGAATCGCCTCATAGATACGAGTGGCTAGGGGCTCAATTTCCGGCTCCCGCAGTTCGATGGTGGCGCTGGTGTTGTGGGTTGTGTAATGCTGCTGCACCTGCATGTAGAAATCAAACTGAGCTAGGGCTGAGAACTTCGAGATGTCTACTTGGTCGGCCCCAGGGATATTAGCCCAGGGTACTTCCACCGGCAGTTCTACCAACCATTCCGTACAGCGGGGATCAAACGGATCGTTCAGCAAGTTGCCGGTTTCGTCCTTGTCCGACTGGGACGGAATCAGAGAATAGCCATAGTCGCGGCAGGCTAGGGCCACGGGGTCATCCTTGCGGAAAGTGATCCGCCGAATGAACCGCTGGGCCTTGGGCGGATGCCAGCCAGGTGAGGCTCCGGTCAACAGCGACTTCGTCCCCGCTGGCTGCACGGTTGTACAGCGATTGGGGCGCTTGATGCCGTGGCGATCGCAATAGTCCCAGACCACCTGATGGACAATATCTTTCCATCGTGAGAGATAGGCCTGCTCTTGAGCCTTGAACTCTAGACCGCGTACGGTATCAGGACGTCCCTCTGTCCACCAGTGCAACCACTCGACGCCAAAGGCGTTGACGAAGAAGTCAAACAATCCCGTGAAGCTCACTCCCACAATTGGGTCTTCAAGGCGTGACTGCCGGTAGCGTGGTTCTACAAACTGATGGTTCAACAAGGTTGCCACTGCCAGCGCACCCGCCGTAAAGGCTGCTTCTTGCTCTTGGAGGTTGTTGGGATCCAGTTGATTGAGGTGGATCTCAGCCAAGTTGCAATGGAACTGTTGACCAATAATCTCCCCACAGTTGTGGGCAACAAAGCCGTTAGCGTCGAAGCGGTTTGGCCCGGGTACGGTACAGTCATACACAGCTTCCACGCCATCCGCCACCACGTCGGCAACGGTGGTTGTAAAGCGCTCGCGGTTGAGGTTGCGTTTGTAGCCGTCTAGCAGATCGGCTAGCTTTGCGGCTTTGGCTGGTTCTTGGAAGCCGATGAGCTGCTGGAAGACCTGGAGGTTGTCCTTTGCAATAATCAGCTCATGCTGGGCTTGGCAGGGATAAGGCGCTAGATTGCGATCGCTGTCGGGCAACAAGCGATCGCCGGCGGGCCGCCGTTCTTGGTAGAGTTTGGCAATGATGCCCAAGCGAGCCAGCATCCGCTGCACTGCTTCTAGGATGCTGAGGTTACTCTGGGCTAGCCGCACGCTGATGCCCTTAGCTTGGCTGCCCTGCACGCTGCCATCGGCATCAAATAGCCCCCGCAAAAAGCCGCGATAGAAATCGTAGCTGCCTTGCTCAATCTGAGGCGTAACGGTTTTGTGCCCTTGAGTGATGCCAAAGTCTGCTGCTAACTTCGCAAGACCTGTAGATCCGACAACTCGATGCTTGAGTTGTTGATGGTAGCAAGCCTCTGCTGTCCGTCTTTCGTAGTCAACCGTTGTTTGCAAGGCAGCGATCGCATACTCACTCATCTCCACTTGGGACGTTTCCCAGTAGCGAAGCACGGCTACGTCGTTCCATTGCGTTTTCGCCAAGCTGCCATCTCCCAACAAGCTTCCCAAAAGCCAGCCAGCCTCAAACGTGCCGTTACCGTCCCAGGGCTGCAAGGTTCGATGATTGTGTAGCAGGATGCGATCGCCAGGCTGTAAGGTGTCTGCCTCGACCCATTCGGTATACTGAGCCTTTTGGGTTTGGGCCGTCACTTTCAGCACTTTGTGATTGCCGGTTAGCCGCAGAGCTCGCCCATCCTTAGTAGAAAGTTTAAGAACAGGCTTTGTACCCGAATAGAAAAAGCCTTCGGGGGTTGTGCTGAACAGCTCTCCATTTACGTAGGTGCTGTGTTGCTGCCCAATCAGATCTTTAACTTGCCGAGGCCCATCCCCCGTGTGTACCCAGGTATCCGCCGTCACACAAGGATTGAGTCCATAGCGCCCCTCTCCCTGGGCTCGACGTTCCGCCTCTCCAGCCCATTGAATTGCGCCTTCACCAGAGTAATACTGCTTACGCACCGCCGCCGTACATTCGTCTAGGCTGGGCTTGTGGTGAAACACTCGGGTGTGGTTGGCCATGCGCAACACATCCCGCTCTGGATCAATGCGCCAATTCCCGTTTTCATCTTGCTGCCATAAATTTTCTTTCGCGCTGGCAGCAACTTCGTCACCTTCAGCAAACTGACGCATCCCCGCACTGCGCCTAATGTTACCTGCCACCACGCAGGCCGCGGCTTCGTCGATCAGCAAGCAGCATTCCACCGAGGTCAACTGCCGGCCGATCGCTTTATTGAGAATGGTCGCACAGCGGGCGTAGAGCTTCGGTAGGCGGATGGGGTTAGCCATGCCTCCAAACCCCTTGAGGCGTTCTCCAGCCGGGCGGACATCGCTGAGGTCAATGGTCACCTGCACGGCGGCGTTGAAGCGTTCATCGCTGGCCAGCTCCAACACCGTTTGGTAGGACTTGACCCAACCCTGACGGCTATCGCCCACTTGGATCACCACGCGATCGCCCTCGATGGTGACGCGGGTTTCCTCTTGGCGATCGCTCACCGGCGTTGCACCGATTTCGCCCTGCATGTCAACGGTGAGCAGGTTACGAATGGCCGGCAGCTTGCCGATATAGTGCGGCTCCAGCACAGCTCCGGTGCCGCAGCCCATCATTGCCAAGTCCATCATCAGCCCAAAGGCACGCCAGTCGTCCACATTGGTGCTGGTGCAGTTGTAGGCTCCCGAGAAATTCTCTGGCTTCTTAATCCAGTCGGTGCCGCCCACCCATAGCCAACGGCCGGAGGGAAGGGCCTTCAACTCGGTTTGCATGCGCTCGATGAGAGCCGCTTCCTCGTCGGTTAGCTGGCCCAATTCCTTCAGCCCATTCAGGGTGCGATCGCACACCTGTTTCCAGGTTTCGCGTAAATTGGCTCCGTCTTCTCCACGGCGGCTATAGGTGCGATAAAACACCGAGTTGGCGGCAGGGGCGTAGTCTGGAAATTGACTGGCCTGGCGGGTTTGATCTGGATTGTCCTGCCGTTGGGGCGATATGCGGGATTGGATCATAGGTGTCGCGGTCGTGTCCGTTAAGTCTCATTTCTCTCATTTCATATAGTAGTGCTGCTAGATGCTTGGCCGTCAGGTGCCTTTCGGTCGCCTTGTTTCGACTGTGTCCCCAAACGCTTTTCCCAGAAAGGATAGAGAGAGGGCGTAAAATTTTTCAGGAGATCCATCCAGGCAGCGCACTACATCGGCTTTTCACCGAAACCCATAATCTTAACATCCTTTCGTACCCCTAAAATCCTGATTCCCGCCTTCTCGAACGGGATGAAGAGGGAAAGCGATCGCCCTTGATAACGCAGGTAAGCGCAATTATTGACTTTTTCTATGGGATGGCTTGGAAAGCCAAGATCACGCTTTACACTGGAGTCACTAAAATGAACGTATGTTGAGACAGTCCAAGATCTCTTGCAGCAAGGAAATAGATGAGAGATACTGCCTTCAATCCACATCAATCTATGGACAGCCAGACCAGACTCCAAGGATTTACGACGTCCTCTTCTTGGAGCCGCGTCAGAGGCGATCGCCCTTGTTGTGAGCGAGACGAATGGATGAGCGATCGCTAAAGCAGGTGGAGCGATCGCCCTTGGTAGTCGGTGGCATGGGTAACCGGCAGTTCTATCGGCTCGACAGCACCGACCTGCGACAGTTACGTTAGGGTATCAATGGCGTTGATCTTGCCAACAGGTCAGCTTTTCTCCGATGCAGAGATAGGATTTTGGGAACCTTATCGTCTATGAACGACCTAGAAAAATGCTACAAGGTTCTGGGGTTGCGGCCGGGCGCAACGGCAGAGGATGTACGGCAAGCCTATAAAAAGCTGGCCTTTTTGTGGCACCCCGATCGCGCTCCCAAGGATGAACCGGAGCGAGTGGCTGAGGCCCAGGAAAAGCTGAAGGAGTTGAACTACGCCCGTGATCGGTTGCGATCGCACCATGCCCATAATTGGCATCGGTCGAGGAAAAGTGCTGAGCGATCGACCGCGAGCACTGCACCCAATCCATCCTATTCGCCCCCGCCTAAGCCACCCTATTCACCACCACCCTACCAACCACCACCGCGCCCCACCTATCAACCCAGTCCATCTGCCCAGTCCGATGCCGCATCCTATTCGTCCTACCAAACGCCGCGCTACGCCCAACCCTCCCCCCGTCCTTACTACCATCCTCCCCAGTCCTACTACCCACCGCCCCCTAGCCACTACGCGGCCTATCGTCCCTATTCGCAAACGCCGCCCCATGCCTACTATCAACCGCCGACACCACCCTCCCCCCGTCCCAATGGCAGTGGCGTTGGGCAGAGCTTGAAGGGGGCAAACCTCAGCGGTCGGGATTTGCAAGAAAAGGATCTGTCTGGTCAAAATCTCAGTGGCGCAAACCTGAGTGGTGCCAATCTCAGCGACACCTTTCTCCACAAAATTGATCTATCTGGCGCTAATTTGCAGGGCGCTAAGCTCTTTCGGGCTAATTTACTCCAGGCCAATTTGCGCAATGCCAATCTGCGGGACACCAACCTGATTGGTGCTGACTTGAGCGGTGCTGATCTGAGTGGTGCTGACCTCACGGGGGCAAAGGTCGGTTTTGGTGACCAGGTTATGGTCAAAACCGTTGGCGCAAATCTCAGCGGCACGATCATGCCCAATGGCTCGGTGTATCACTAAATCTTCAGGTGTGGTGATCTGCGGAGATCTGTGATCACAGAGTTGGAGAAGGTTTGAAGCGATCGCCCTCGGCCTACCCCATGGCATAATCAGGGGCGTAGGTTGGCAAAGGCAATATCTCATGGTTCAGGCTATGGTTCAGTCTTCCGATTGGCAATCCAGGTTGCAGGGTGGTTTGGTGGTGTCTTGCCAAGCACCAGCCACCTCGCCCCTCCACCATCCCTCGGTGATTGCCGCTATGGCTGAAGCCGCTGTGCTACAGGGTGCCTTGGGGGTGCGGATTGATAGTCCTGCCCATATCGAGGCCGTCCGCCCGCGCATCTCCGCGCCGATTATTGGCCTCTGGAAGCAGCAGATTCCCAACTGCGACGTCTACATCACGCCGCAGATCGTTCACGCCAACGCGATCGCCCAGGCGGGAGCCGACATCATTGCCATTGACGCCACGACGCGACCACGCCCTGACGGGGAGACGGTGGCCGCTCTGGTTAATCACATTCACCATCAACTGCACAAGCCGGTCATGGCCGATGTGGACACCCTAGAAGCAGCGATCGCCGCTGTAGAAGCTGGAGCCGATTGTGTTGGTACCACCCTCTACGGCTATACTGCTGAAACTCAACACCTAAAACCACCTGGCTTTGAGTTGCTCAAGGATTTGGTTCAGCATCTTTCCGTACCCATCATCTGCGAAGGCGGCATTGCCTCCCCCCAGATGGCTCGCCAGTCCCTAGAGTTGGGGGCGACCTGTGTGGTGGTGGGCACGGCGATCACCGGCATTGATCTTTTAGTGCAGGCCTATTGCAAGACGCTGTATTCGTGACCTAGCGGGCGATCGCCATCCCATCGACTTGGACTTAGCCTACCGTCACTTGGCTGGTATCCACGGCCGTAGCCCCGCGTACCCCGCGTGCCACCGTCACCATGCGGTTGAGAATGCCCTGGCTGGGCACCGTGCCTTTCAGAACTACCGTGCTGCTGGTTTGAGCTACAAACAACGTGTCTACATCATCCAGTTGGTCATCTTGATCAAAAGATTGGGCGACGCGCTTCGCCAGACCACTGTCGTCATACTCACCATTGAGCCCGACGCGCTCTGGGGGAATGGTCTCGGGCGGCTTATTTGCCTTGGCAGCTCCGGTGTTGCTTGTGGCTTTTGCCGCATTGGCTTGACTGCCCAACGACTTGCCTGATGATATGGACGATGCCGCACTAGAAGCAGCGCTAGAGGCAGCGCTACTAGTACCTGATTGGGCTGTTTTTGCCCCAGTCCCCAACATTCGACTTAAAAATCCCATGGTTTCTAATCTTCTTAAATGTGCTAAAGGTGAAATCAAACTAGCTCTACAGCAATGGCCGTATCTTGCAGTACATTTTCTGCCTTGGTAAAGATCCTTAAGCAAGACTTTGGATTGTGGGCGGTGGATTGGCCAGAAATGCCTCCACGGCTGATCGGCTGGGCATGGAGGGCTGGGCCCCAGGCTGGGTTACTGATAGGGCTGCGATCGCCGTTGCCCAACGTAGGGACTCAGGTAACGGTAGCCCCTGCACTATAGCCGTCGCCAGGCCGCCGTTAAAGGCATCCCCCGCCGCCACCGTATCCACCACCGGCACCGAGAAGGCCGGCTGCACCCACACCTGATCCACTGTGACCGCGATCGCCCCCTGCGCCCCTAGTTTAATGATGGCGATCGCCACCCCTCGCTCCACCAAAGCCTCACCGGCCCGCTGCGCCGAAGCGCGATCGCCCACCGGAAACCCCACCAGTTGCTCTGCTTCCACCTGATTGGGCGTGATGCAATGGAGTAGGGGAAAGAGATCGGCCGGCAGTGCTTGGGCGGGAGCTGGATCGAGCATCACCCGTACGCCCAGATCGTGGGCCATCTGGGCTGCCGACACCACGGCCGATAGGGGAACTTCGAGCTGCACCAACAGCACACCCGCCTCAGGTAGATAGGTCGCTAAGCGCTGTAGATCGGTCGTATCGACCCGGCCATTCGCGCCCGGCACAATCACAATCTGATTTTCGCCCCGACCATCCACCGCGATCGCCGCCACGCCTGAAGATGCGTCAGGATCCACCGCCACTCCACGACAGCCCACCCCGGCCTGCTGAAGGTCTGCCAGCAGCGATCGCCCCATGTCATCCTGACCTACGCGGCCTACCAAATCCGTCGGCACACCCAACCGCGCCGCCGCCACGGCTTGATTGGCTCCCTTGCCCCCTGGCACGGTAGTGAAGTCTCTGCCCACCAAGGTTTCTCCCGGTTGAGGAAAGCGATCGCAGCGGGTCACCAGATCCATATTGAGACTGCCAAATACCACCACAGATTTCACCCTATCTCTCCCTCCAGAAATCGCTGGTCTGGCCCCAAGTTTGTTATACTAATCTACGCTAAGCAATCTGGCGGCATAGCCAAGTGGTAAGGCAGAGGTCTGCAAAACCTCCATCCCCCGGTTCGAATCCGGGTGCCGCCTTTTTAGATCATTTAGATCATAAAAAAATAACTCGCTACCAAGATACAAGACATCTTGAGACAGTCGCATTCAGAGACCTAGCGTTGCAGATAGCCGTAAGCAGGTGGGTTGAGATCTGTCTTCGATGAATATTCAACGGCTGAACGTCTCCAGGTTTTCTTGATGTGTTGACCCCTGTGACGATGGCTCCATCAGCGAGTGGCGAATTAGGCTGCATCACCTAGGTTTCACCGGCCGTCAGCCAAAGGAACAGTTACTATAAAAGGCAATCGCAAACCGATGGATCATTCGACCTCAGAGGTAAGAGGGCAGGACAAGGGTTGGATGCCCTAGACGATAGGACTTAATCCGTTCTTCTTAAACTATTGTTGGCCTGCTGTGGGGTGTTCTCCATCGCACCCGCACTCATGAAACCATCATCATTTCATTACAGAGATCCTTCTAGAGACATCCTCTGTATCTAGTGGAGGGCGATCGCTCTCGGTCACAAAACGGGGTTGGCAGTGTAAAGTCAGGTGTATACAAAAGCACTTCAACGTTTTTTTAGAACATCGAAAGGTTAAGACATTATGGGTGACGCGGAACGGATATCAGTGGGGATTGTGGGTGCCTCTGGCTATGGCGGCGTGCAGTTGGTACGGCTTTTATTCGACCATCCCAAGCTTGATCTGGTGTATTTAGGTGGCGATAGCACAGCCGGAAAGCCATTTTCTGACCTCTACCCCCACTTGGGGCACGCCATTACCCAGTCTATTGAGGCGATCGATCTGGATCAAATTGCCGATCGCTGCCAGGTGGTGTTCCTGTCTCTCCCCAATGGCATCGCCTGTGATTTAGCGCCACGCCTACTAGAGCGGGGCTGTCGAGTTTTAGATCTATCCGCAGATTACCGATTCTTTGACCTGGATACCTATCAAACTTGGTACGGCAAAGAAAGGAGCGATCGCGCCGTGGCGGAAACAGCGGTTTATGGATTGCCCGAGCTGTACCGTAGCCAAATTGCCCAAGCTCGCCTCGTGGGCTGTCCTGGCTGCTATCCCACCGCCAGCCTGTTGGCCCTATCGCCGCTGCTGAAGCAAGGTTTGGTATCCCCCGAAACCGCCATTATTGACGCTAAATCAGGAACCTCTGGCGGCGGTCGCCAGGCTAAAACCAATATGTTGCTAGCCGAAGCTGACAATAGCCTCGGGGCCTACGGCGTGGCCCGCCATCGCCACACGCCTGAAATTGAGCAGATTTGTAGCGATCTTGCTGGTCATGAGGTGATGGTGCAGTTTACTCCTCATCTGATTCCCATGGCGCGGGGTATTTTAGCCACCGTCTATGCCACCATGCGCGATCCGGGGCTGGTGCGGGAGGATTTATCAACGATTTATCAAGCTTTTTACCGCTCGTCTCCCTGGGTGAAGATTTTACCCAGCGGCGTCTATCCCCAAACCAAGTGGGCCTGCGGCACCAACCTATGCTACATCGGTATTGAAGTCGATCAACGCACCGGACGAGTGATTGTCATGTCGGCCATTGATAATTTGCTGAAGGGTCAGGCCGGCCAAGCTTTACAATGTCTAAATATTATGATGGGTTGGGACGAAACCCTAGGATTACCGCAGCTTTGCTTTTATCCTTAGGGGCGATCGCTTGCCTCCAGCAACCTCGGAAGCGGTGTCCGGCGGTTGAGGCTAAAGTGATCCCGCTACCATAATGTCAGGGGAGATTGGACATCTCGGGGATTACCATAGGTGCGATCGCCCTTCAACGGGGACATCACTCTCCCCTGCAGGACAATTGCAGAGTATGTCAGCTCCCGTTTATCTACTGTGAATGGGGGCTGACAGGATGATTTGAGGATAGTTAAGCTCTCAAGGGTTCTTGATAGCCCAGTTGGGCACCGGTAGACTTGCGTTCGGTCGTACGGTGAGGACACTTCGGGGTTGGATGGTAGCCCATCCAGCAGATGCTGCTGCCTGCGTTGAAGACCCAAAATGTTGCTCGAACGAGCCGACTCGCAATGTTTAGTCACTCTGATTTTATGGATCACGCGCCGATTGTATCGCCGGACTTGTTCGAGCAGGGTAAGCAGTTGCTTCAGAAAATGGCGGAACAGCTTGATCAGGCGATGGTGGTGAGCGATCGCCATTGTTCAACCGCTCAGCGTCAGGCAGTATCAGATATTGATCAGTTTGTGATTCTCATCTCGCCGACCTTCAGCGCCATGATGCTTGGGCAGCAGGATGAAGCTCGCGATGTGGATCAGCCTCCTAGGCTCAAGACAGCTTTTAGCTTCGAACCTGAGGCGATCGCTGCTGTACTCAAGCGCCTAGCTATAGATGCGCCCCTGGATGACAGTCAGGCGATCGCTCCCTCTCAGCTCTTAACCCTAATTGATACGATCCAGCCCAACGCTGCGGCCGTCCAAAGTCACTTCACCACCCAACTCCTCGCCTTGATGAGTCAGGGGGTTTCTGTCCCGAATGTATCCCTGTGTGATCTGCGCCATCACAGCCTTGGGGCTGATGCTCCCCCTTCGGTAGAGGTATCAGCCCTCTATCCAGCCGTGTGCCAACCGGTGGAAGTGGCTCTGCGACAGCAGGTAGAACAGGAGCGCTTGCTCAACCAGGTGATCTCCCAAATTCGCCAAAGTCTAGAACTGCCGGTCATTTTAGAAACTGCCGTATCGCAGGTGCGGCAGTTCTTGGCAGTAGATCGCCTGATTATTTATCAGTTTGAATCCCTCGATCAGCTTGTCCATCCATCCCATCTGGAGCAGGGAATGGTGCCAGACGCCAGCTCCGCTGCGACGACGACCAGTCGCTATATTTCTTTTGGGAGCTATGTCACCTATGAAGCGCGCTCCCAGGATGATATTCCTTCCCTGCATCACTTAACCAACGACTACTGTTCTGCCCAAATTCCCTACCTGCGCGATCGCTACCAGCAGGGCATTCCCCTAGCTGTGGAAGATATTGAGCAAACCTATGGTCAAGAACCTGAGATGCTGGCCTTTTTGCAGGAAGCCCAGGTTAAATCTAAGCTAGCTGCCCCGATTGTGGTTCATGATCAGTTTTGGGGGCTTTTGGTGGCCCATCAATGCCAATATCAACGCCGCTGGCAAACCAGTGAAGTGACGTTTCTGCAGCAAATTGCCGAACATTTAGCGATCGCCATTGGTCAGGCGCAGCTCTATGCCCAACTGCAGCAACAAAAAGATCTGCTAGAGCAAGGGGTGATTGAACGTACCCGCGACCTCCGTGATGCCATGCTGGCGGCCCAAACCGCCAACCAAGCTAAAAGCGAGTTTTTGTCGGCCATGAGCCACGAACTGCGCACCCCGCTGACCAGCATTATTGGCATGTCCACTACCCTACAGCGCTGGCTAGCCAATGAACTCACGCCCCGGCAGTGCAAGCATCTGCAAACCATTCATGACAGCGGCCAGCATTTGCTGGAGCTGATCAACGATATTTTGGATCTATCGCAACTGGAAGCTGGTCACCTGGTGCTCAAATGTGGCCCCTGTTCCCTGTCTAACATTGCCCAGCAGAGTATGCGGATTGTGGAAGAACAGGCCCGGCTCAAACAGATTGATCTCACCCTAGATCTACGCCTTAACCCATCTACTGAAACCATTACCGCCGATCCGCTCCGGCTGCAGCAAGTGCTTTTAAACTTGCTGAGTAATGCCGTTAAATTCACCTCTGAGGGCGGTCAGGTGATTCTCTCCGTCTTTCGAGACGAGCGCATCGCTACCTTTCAGGTCAAAGACACGGGTATTGGCATTGCAGAGGATCAACAGCCCCTGCTGTTCCAAAAATTTCAGCAACTCGATACCTCTTACAACCGGCACTATAGCGGTACCGGGCTGGGTCTAGCCCTGACGAAAAATCTAGTGGAGCTCCATGGCGGCAGCATCACTGTGGAATCTACCCTTGGCGTGGGCTCAATCTTTACCGTGCGGCTACCGGTGCGACGATCGTCGAATCTGCGTCTGGCGACCCCTTCTATTCCCGCATCCCCAAAGGCGCTGCGGGCTCGGCATAATCTAGGGCCCATGGTGCTCATTGAAAACCATGAAGAGAGTGCTAACCTCGTCTGCGACATGCTGACAGCAGCCGGCTATCAGGTGGTTTGGATTGTGGAAGGATCGCGGGCGGTGGAGCAAATTGAAATTCTGCGTCCCAATGCGGTGATTCTCAGTGTTGATGTGCCGGATACCAACGGCTATGACCTGATTCGCCAACTGCGGCAAAACCCCAGCACCAAGCGGCTGAAACTCGTGGCTATGGGGCAACTCAGCGAAGCGGAAGGCATGCAGCACTGTGTGGCGATCGGGGCCGATGACTACTTACCCAAACCGCTGCATCCCAATCAAGTGTTGCAGAAAATTACGGCGCTCATGGCCATCAAAACTGCTTGATGCTAGACCTGCTCAACCCACAGCCATCTCAACCCGTCGCCATGTTCCAACCAGCAGCCACCTATGGGTACTAGGAGCGATCGCTCCTTTTCTAGCTTAAAAGCCCACAGCGTACAGTACGTGTGACAAACCCTCATCGATGTGTTAAAGATAACGCAGACCCAATCCTTGACGTGGCGGTGCTGTAAGTTGCCATGCTTTTAGAACAAGCCCTTTGCCTATCCCATAGCCTGTCTGTACCCTGATATCAGGGACGTGGTATAACGGCTCAATGGGAGATTAGGTGATGTCCGTCCGAGATGGGCAGGTGTATCCTACGCATCATCTCGCACCTAGGTTCAGGGTTATTGCTGTTTCATGCTGCATCTATCTCAGTACGGGTTATGAAAAATCCTTTCCTTCCGGTTTTGTTTACCGCAGCCCTTTGCCTAACGGCCACGGGGGCGATCGCTTCCCCATCCACGTCCCTCGCGGATCCTGAGCCCATGGTGTTGGCCCAGTCCGCCGCGGCTCCTTCTTCGTCCGCGGCTCCTCCTTCATCCGCCGCTTCCCCCCTGCCGTTGAACCCCCATTGGTTGATTGCCATCAGCAGCGCCATCCTAGCGATCGTTGCCGTTGGGGTTGCTACCCAGTACTACGAACAGCAGCGCTGGAAACGAGTTGAGTTTATTCGCAGCATCATTCAAGAGTTTGAAAACAAGCCATCGATTGGCCACGTCCTCTCTATTATTGACTTTGAGGAATTTCGGGAACTGCCGCTGAAGCTGCCGGGACGTTCAGACCACATTTTTTTTGAGCCCAAAGACATTCGCCTCCGCCGGGCTTTGGTGTCTCATGACAAAACTATCCAGCGTAAGCACGAGGTTGAAAGTCTTAAAGACATCGATGCCGATCGCTATAAGCAAGAGCTGAAGGAATACCTGATTGAACTTACTCTGCGCTGTTGGTTTGATGACTTCTTAAGTGGGCTTTCCAACTTCGAGTACTACATCAAATCCAAGTTAATTTCTGCCGAAGAATTACGTCCCTATATTATTTACTGGATTCGCGTGATTGGCGATCGCGAATATCGCCGGGAAGGGGCATCGGGGTTCTATGAACAGTTATTTACCTATATTCATAAGGCCGGCTATACCGATGTTCAAAAACTCTTTGAGCGATATGGCTATCGGATTTTGCCAACCCCCTACCGCCCCACAGACTTCAGCGACGAGTTTGTGACATCAGACGCAAAACGCGCCCTCAGCCTCGGCAAGGTTGCCTACTTGGTCTACTCGGATGAACACTATATCCGCGAGGTGTTAACCCAGTGGGGAGCCAACCTCGGCGTAGATTTTCATTACATTGACGACCCAAGTAGCGAGACCCAAGGCATCATCTTCCGCATCAATGGCAACATTGTTCTGGGCTTTCGCGGCACCCAAAAACTGCGCGACTGGCAAACCAACGTCAAAATCAAACTGCGGAAGTTTGCTGGTAAGAGCAAAATGGAGACGATGGATACCGAAATTGTTAGCCTCCTGAAAAGCGACATTGTTTTTCAGGAGAACGCTAAGGTTCACCGAGGTTTTCAACATGCCTGGGATAGCGTTGCTCCCCAAGTGGTCAACATCATTTTGCGCTGGCGACGGGTAGAACCTAACGCAACCCTTTGGGTGACAGGGCATAGTTTGGGAGGGGCACTGGCTACCCTAGCAGCAGCGGCTCTACAAGATACGGGTATCACAGTCAACGGCCTCTATACCTTTGGGCAACCGAGAGTAGGCGATTGGGCCTTCCAGCGCCAGTTTGACAAGGTCTTGGGCGATCGCACCTTCCGGTATGTGAACAACAATGATATTGTGCCAGCGGTGCCGCCGCCCATCTTGCCTTGGACGTTTCCTCGTGTTTATCGCCACACTGGACACAAGTATTACTTTGACGTGAAGGGCAACTTGACGAAGAACCCTGATTTTGTAACGCGTCTGGTTGATGGAATTCTAGGCTATGCGATCGGTACCCTAGAGCAAGGGTTTGAAGGCATTAACGATCACCGCATGGAAATGTATGTGGCTCACTTGCAAAAAGCCAGAGAATCCGAAAAAGTTGTGCAGGAACTTGAGAACGAGGACAAGGACGATCAAGCTTCTGCTTAGAGATGGAGACCTTTGACCTGTTCATATCAAATCCGGTTGAATATGCCTGTAACATCCTGTCTTCGATTCCCGCTCGTTCCCTTGGCAAAGGGGCTACAGACATCTGGATCCTGCCATAGCCCTACATAAATGGCGTATCTAACCGATTTGATATTACACCTGCTCACGGCTGTTCACTCACATCATGACTTCAGGAGAACGACATCATGAGCTTACTTGGCAATCTAATTTGGTTGATTTTTGGCGGCTTGATTGCTGCGATTGGCTACATTGTGGGCGGTTTAGCCATCTGCCTCACCATCATTGGCATTCCCTTTGGCCTGCAGGTAATCAAAATAGGATTTGCCTCCCTCACACCCTTCGGCAAAGAGGTGGTGGTGTCAGAGAAGGCTAACAGTCCCTTGCGCATCATTTTCGATATTATTTGGCTGGTGCTCTTCGGCTGGGAAATTGCCATCGCCCATCTCGTCTCCGCTCTGATCCTGGCGATTACGATCATTGGCCTACCTTTCGCCAAGCAACATTTCAAGCTTGTAATTGTGGCACTGTTGCCCTTCGGCCGTGATTTGCGCTAATCAAGATCACAAGCCTGGTTCAGGAATTATCAACCTTCGATCGCAGTTCTTCAAGCTCGTGATCGATCTCGGGTGTATGAGCTGCAGGACTCGATGGCAGACTCTGGGGCGATCGCCCGCTTAGCTCTGCTTTCATCGCTGCCAGATCATCATCGACACTATTGCCCTCCAAGGCAGAGAACCGACTTTCTAGATCATCCTGCCCTAGCTCCGCCACAGCTTCCGAGCGGGCTTCTAGCTCATGCACCCGTTCTTCCATTCGCTCAAAAGCCTGCATGGCACCGGTTGTACCTACCCGACCCAGCATTTCATTGAGCTGTTGCGATGCCTTGGCCGAGCGCGCCCGCGCAATGTACATATCCTTTTTGGTTTTTGCATCCGAAATCTTGCGCTCTAAACTCATCATGTTCTGGCGCAGATTATCAACAACGGCTTGTTGCTGAGGAAGCTGGCGACCCAGGCTGTCAGCCGTTTCCTGATAGGATTTGCGGCGGCTTAAGGCTTCCCGAGCCAGCTCTTCGTCTCCTTTTTGCAGGGCTAGCTGGGCCCGCCGGTACCATTCATCTGCCGTAGACTGGGCCTGACTATGCTGCCGTTCCGTACGCTTCTGAGTCGCGATCGCTTGGGCCACGCCCTGGCGCATCTCGATCAGATCGTTCTGCATGTCGCTGACAGCTTGCTCTAGAATCTTTTCGGGGTCTTCGGCTTGACTCACTAAGGAATTGAGATTGGCTCGAATCACCCGACCGACTCGCTGAAAAAATCCCATACCCGTCTCCACTAACGAAACCCAGCACCATGACTGACAACGCAGTCCATTTCATGGTATCGCACGAGCTTAGTTCTCGTCTGTTGAACCACGAGCTATCTGGGATTGCGGTTAGAGGCCTCAGGTCATGCCTAAGGTTGATAAATTTCTGCAGGAATCCCTTGGTCAGCTAGCTCATTGAGCAAGGCTTCAGCCCGCTCTGGGTCGCTAAAGGCTCCAAATTGCACCTGGGCTCCTGCATCTGGGAAGTTGCGTACATAGGCATCTTCTACGGCTTGGCGAGCATCATCCAAGCTGCGATCGCCGCTGTAGTCTGTCACCACATAGTAATAGTTAGACGGTGCTGTTGACGGTGCTGCTGCAGTCTCGGCAGGGGCTGGTGCAGGGGCTGGCGTATAGGCTGGCTCGGGAGCCGGGGGCTGAACGGGTGCAGCCGGTGCCACTGCCACCGGCTCTGGATCAGGAACGTAGACGACATCCGAGGAATCTGATTCAACGGAAGGACTGGGTTCAACGACCTCTGGCGTTAAGGCAGGTTGCAACTGGGTTGTAAGAGCTGTGGAGGTGGTGGTTGGAGCTGTCGTTGGAGCATTAGCGCTTGGGGCAGGGGCAGCCGCGTTTGCTGAGGGTGGCGATGGCTGTGAAGGTTGTCCTGTGCGCGGCAGGGTGCTGAGGGTATCTAACCCCAAGTCCACAAATTCCTCCTCCGCTAAATTGGGATTGGGGATACCTCCTTGGGTAGACGATGATACAACGCTCTCAGCCGTAGAGCGATCGCTTCCCCACTGTCCCAAGCGCGGTAAACCCACGAGTGATGGATTGAGAATGACGTAGCCGAGGGTAGCGCTGGAGAGCAAGAGCAACAGCATCGATCCAATCCCCAGCGGAGTTAGTAGGCTGGCAACGATGCCGGGCTCATCCTCGTCTGGTTCGTAGGTGGGCTGAGGCGATGGTGGCGCTTCGTCTGCTAAGCTACGCAGCAGTTCTTCAGACGACTCTAAATAATCATCGGGAACCGGTGTGTCTAGAGGCTGGTTTCCAGGCGCTGTTAAGGCAGCCGGGGTGGGGGCGATCGCCTGCTCAGGTGATGCTGCAGTCTGCCGTGACTGTAACCCAGCTAGAGCGGCTGTTCCGGCTGCTAAAGCTGGCAATGGGGTGCGCTCTTGCGGTTCATGCATAGAACGCTGGGCACGGCGCGGCGATCGCCCTGGCTTCAGCGATCGCTGCCGTCGATAGCGCGCTAATTCTTGATCCAGTTCGGTATCTAGACCCAGCAGGGCAGCTTGTAATAGAGGGTGTAAAACAGCATCCTGAGAATCTGATCCGCCGTCAGAATCCCGATTAAGGTTAGAAAGCAAGGAATTCGACATGACTAAAATCTCCCAAAGCGTCGAAGGCGTCTGATCTGCGCGGGTATTTGATCTGTGCAGGTATAGGCATCACACTCCTGGTTGACTGACAAACCTTGAAGAGTCTCACCCCCAACCCCTCGTCCAATCTAGTAGCGGGGCTTTGAAAGCACCTGCGCCTCTCTTTTTCCCCTTCTACTCTTGTGGGACGAGGGGAAATGATGGGTCAGCCAAGCAGATCACATTCCCAGCCAAGAACCGACTCTAGTTCCGATACAGCTCTCCACACATAATAAGGACATATCTCCTCAGTGGGCTGGCATCGGTGGCTTTATTTGGGGATCATAAACGCAAGTTGAGAATTTGACCAACTTTCCCACGCTAGAGCCAACCAGCGGATGAGCGAACTATGACGTTTCAATCCTTACAACACCTCATTCACGCCGTTGAAACGAAGCCTCAATGGCGATCGCGCCGCAGTTTTCAAGCCTTGCTCAACTGCTGGCCCGAGGTGGTGGGTGCTGCCGTTGCTGCCCAGACTCGCCCCGTTGCCATCCAACGCCAAGTGTTAATTGTTGCTACATCCAACTCGGCTTGGGCCCAAAACCTCTCCTTTGAACGCCTACGCCTCTTAGACAAGCTCAATCATCACCTCGCTGACTACCTACAAGCCGATACGCTGCAAGACATTCGCTTCTCCACCACCCAATGGTCATCCCCCTCGTCTATCACCATCGAACAGATGGAGGATCTTTCTACTTGGCGGCTCCATCCCAGCCGTCTGCCAGAACCTGTTAACAAGCCTCCCACCCGCCCGCGATGCCAAACGTCTGACGAAGCATTTCAGCGATGGTCGTCCCTGATCCAGCAGCGATCGCGTCACCTACCGCTCTGCCCCACCTGTCAATGCCCCACCCCGCCTGGTGAATTACAGCGCTGGTCAGTATGCTCTCTCTGTGCAGCCAAGGGCTGGGCATAAAGCTCAGAGACCAGGTTTTAGGGAGCAGAGGCTGTTGCGTTTCTCCCGATCGTTTAGCAGCCTAATGCTTCACTTTAGCTGTGTTGTATGAGTAGCCGTAACGCTTCAAAGCCTAATGAGATGATGCGGTACAGCCATATCTGACAGTAACTACAACGGAGATGCCACCGTTTGAACCGAGTGGTTTCGGCCCATCTCCTATCTTTTAATCTTTTAACCAGTTTAGGATGACCGGGAGTACGCCCGTCAAACTCACATTGTTGAACAGCAACCTAGAACCGTAAAAATCGGATGTCTTCAGTAGCAAAAATAACCTGATCTACCCATAACAGTTACAAAACAAAATATTTTAAAATTTCTCCACTTTGTCCGTCTTAAACCTGCGATTGGTGATCTGATCGCTCGGTTTTGGACGTGATCCCCAGTGGTTTTTGTAAAAAATCAGGCTCGATTTCTAGGAAATAGAAATTTTATATCTAATGCCTAACATTTGTGTATTCCTCGTAATGGAAACCTAAAGACAATCTAAATATCATTTTTTCTTTGGGATCGCTGAATTCAAGAGCTATGAGGCACTTGACCTGTTCGTAATTCGAAAACCCTGGGAATGATAAAGACAACAATAGAAAGTACAGTTTTGTGCCAATGACACTCCTCCCATGAGAAACCAAAATTCTGTTTCTGCTTGTCGCCATTGTCAGCACTACGTAACCGAAGGACGACGAGGTGGGCAGTGCCAGCAGCTTGGCTCGCCAGTCAAGGGAAGCTGGCGAGCTTGTTCCCTGGCCTTGCCGCCCTTTGCACCCACGTGGGAAAGCATGGGTGTGCTTCCGGGAGGAATTGCCATGTGGTCAGAACCCGTGTTTGCCCTGGAAACTGAAGAATTGCCAGACTGTGAAATCGTTGCGCATAGCGAGCTAACGCTTGCCTGTATGACAGAAGTAGAGGCAGATGTGGCATAGGGCTAGATTGCCCGGTGGGCAGCGACTGCGTCCATGGGACTAGAGTTTTCGCTGGAGCAGCGCTAACCCGCGGTTATGGGGGTTGCCCTAGGATGCCGATGGCTGCTTGTCGCGAGAATGGCTAGCCTCCTTCCAGCAAGTCTCATTTTGACCAGTAACTTGTCCAGTCCACGTCGTTTCTATGCTGAGCGTGGGAATGCTCCAAGCGGTGCTCCTGCAACCAGACCTCAATCGTCGCAGGAGTAACTGAGTCCGGTGTCAACGCGGGAGTGCTGGTACCACAAGTGCTGTTCTTAGCAAGCTTGGGCAAGATGTTCGCACTGAGAATCACGAGCCTCTTGGCTAAGAGCTTCGTTGCGAGACAACTTTGGATTATGATGAGGTGAGGATACATACCTGTGACACTTTCACCTTGACATCATAATCATGGACATACTGACATTAGGCTGGGTTTCGCTATTAGTGGTCTTCACTTTTTCCATCTCTATGGTGGTTTGGGCCCGGAACGGATTCTAGAAAGACCTATGAATGCTGAAGCAATTGCCCTAAGCTCGTTAGCCGTTGTTGCTCTAGTGCTGCTAGTAACGTTTACCGGCGGCGTTGCTTACTTGACCGCTGTAGAATGGCGCGATCGCCGCCGGCGAGCAAGAGAACAGCGAGATCGATAGCGATCGATAGAAGCGGTCAACCATAGAAGCGGTTAACCATAGCGTCAGTTAACTGATCAAAACATTGGACAGCTATGCGTCCCGCGCTGTACCTGGAACGTCAGCGTTGAGACATATACACATCAGTGATAGACAGCGCTTCTAGAGATGAGCCGTTTTCCAAGCATTTCCTTGCGTGACCAACCTTGGCATGGTTGCATAGCAAGATTGCCCTCCTTGGTGAGGGCTTTTTCATGGGTGCCGAACTTTTTGCCGCCCTACTCGTCGTGGGAGAAGACGTCGAGTCTAACGTCAACCTCAAGCAGAATCAGGGAGCACGACTACCATGCATAGGCTGCTTAAAACTGCGATCGCCTCCGTGACGCCAGACCACCCCTCGTTCCATAAGCTCAGCATCGATGTTTCTCGGCAGACGGTTCAACGATCCGTGGGAGCGATCGCTCTCTCGCGTTCATGGTAAAGCTGGCGATTGTCCATGAATGGCTGGTGACTCGTGCGGGCTCGGAGCAAGTTGTGGAACAGATTCTGGCCCATTACCCTGATGCCGATCTTTTCAGCTTGGTTGAATTCCTCCCAGATCATCTCAAAGCTTTTATTCAGCACAAATCGGTTTCGACCTCGTTTCTCCAACATCTCCCCTTTGCCAAGAAACACTTTCGGCAATACTTACCGCTGATGCCCCTAGCGGTGGAGCAGTTTGATTTGGATAACTACGATGTGGTGGTGTCCAGTAGCCATGCCGTGGCCAAAGGAGTCTTAACCCGCGCCGATCAACTGCACATCAGCTATGTTCATACACCCATTCGCTATGCTTGGGACTTACATCACCACTACCTCAAGGGCTCTGGGTTGAGTCGAGGCGTGAAAGCGATCGCCGTCCGGGCTACACTCCACTATCTGCGCCTCTGGGATGTTGCCACCGCCAACCGGGTTGACCATTTCGTCGCCAACTCCCGGTACATCGCCCGCCGCATTTGGAAAACCTATCGCCGGCCCGCCACCGTGATTTATCCTCCCGTAGCCGTCGATCGCTTCCGTCCGTCCCGCCAGCGCGATGACTTTTACCTAACTGTGTCTCGCTTCGTGCCCTACAAGCGCGTCGATCTCATCGTGGCCGCCTTTGCTCAGTTAGGTCTACCCTTGGTGGTGATCGGGGATGGCAGCGATCGCGCCAAACTTCAGCCCCTGTTCACCCCCAATATCACCTGGCTGGGCCAACAGCCGGATGCCGTGGTGACCGACTACATGCAGCGCTGCAAGGCCTTTGTATTTGCCGCCGAAGAAGACTTTGGCATCACTCCCGTTGAGGCCCAAGCTGCTGGAGCCCCGGTGATTGCCTATGGCAAAGGCGGCGTCACCGAAACCGTGATTCCGGGGAAGACCGGACAACTCTTTCCGGAGCAAACCATCGAGAGCCTGATCGAAGCGATAACCCAGTTTGAAACTAGCCAGCAGAGCTTTGATCCAGACATGCTGCATGAACATGCTGCACACTATAGCCCAGACCGCTTTCGCAGAGAGTTCTCTACCTTTGTTGATCAAAAGTGGGTGCAATTTCAGCAAGGGGATGGCATAGAGTAATAGCGAGGGGGAAACCGAATGCAGTTGGATCAAACTATACGACCGGCTTTATCAGCACTGAGAGTCTCCACGCGCTCTTGGCCTACATTAGCGATCGCTCTCAGCGCCGACTTGATTGCCTTAACCATAGCTTGCGTTTCTAGCGTCTACATACGCCTCGCCTTGAATGGGCAGTACCATCCATCGCTCTATTGGCAGCTTTGGCCTGTGCTGGGGCTCTTCATCTTGGCCTACGCGATTGTGGGGCTTTATCCGGGTGTGGCTTTGAGCCCCGTGGATGAACTGCGGTGGATTAGCGTCACGACAACACTCATGTACCTAGTGCTAGGCTCAGCAACCTTCCTGCGCCGCGAAGGCGAAGTCTATTCGCGGGGCATTTTTCTCATGGCCTGGGTGCTGTCTATCCTGTTTGTACTGCTCGGCCGTATTTTGACTAGGCATACCTTTGCCCATCGCTCCTGGTGGGGCTATCCCGTGATGATTTTGGGGGCTGGAAAAACTGGAGACCTGCTGATTCGTACCCTCAAACGTCGTCCAGGGATCGGTCTCAAGCCAGTTCTCGTCCTCGATGATGACCCAGACAAGCATGGCTGGCTGCATGGGGTGCCGGTTGTGGGTGGCTTAGAGCTAGCTCCAGTCCTGGCCCGCACAAGGCGGATTCCCTACGCGATCGTCGCTATGCCAGGCGTGCCCAGAGGGCGTCTGCTGCGCCTATTAGAACGCTATGGACAAACCTTCGCCCATCTACTCATCATTCCAGACCTATTTGGGTTTTCTAGCCTGTGGGTGGAAGCTAGGGATATGGGAGGTGTCTTAGGGCTAGAAGTACGCCAACAGTTGCTCCTGCCCGGGCCCCGTTTTACAAAGCTCATGGTTGACCTGATGGCTACCCTTCTTGGGGGATTGCTGTTGATTCCCTTCATTGCCATCATCGCCCTGTTGATTCGCCTGGACTCTCCTGGGCCCATCTTCTATCGCCATACGCGCTTAGGACGTGGTGGACGTCCCTTTAAAGCCTGGAAATTTCGATCAATGGTGCAAAATGCCGATCGCGTCCTGCAAGACTATCTCGATCGCCACCCAGAATTACGAGAATCCTGGGAGCAGGATCATAAACTCAAGCGCGATCCACGGGTGACGCGGGTGGGGCGTTTTCTGCGGCGCACCAGTCTAGATGAGTTGCCCCAACTCTGGAATATTTTGCGTGGTGAGATGAGCCTAGTGGGGCCACGTCCCATTGTGGATGAAGAAATTCCCCGCTACGGGGACACGTTTGAGCTGTATACCAAAGTCAGTCCGGGGCTAACGGGGCTGTGGCAGGTCTCTGGGCGCAACAACATTACCTATGATGAACGGGTGAATTTAGATGCTTACTATGTGCGCAACTGGTCAGTATGGCTGGATTTCTACATCTTGATGCGCACGGTTTGGGTCGTGGCATTTGGAGAAGGAGCCTATTAGCGATCGCTAGGGCAGCCTTCAGTCTAGGAGACAGGCCCTAGCGGTATCATTTATGACATCCAGATGCCCTGCCTGACTTTGATGATAAGACCCTATACTTAGGTGTTTTGCCTTGGGAACCGTAACGAAGACTTTAATTTTTCTAGATACTGTGAAGTGGAGTCAACGCATTTTTCGCTTGTGTCTCCTGAGCTTGCCCTACATCAGCTATGTCTGTTTTCCAGG
>DATNRH010000663.1 GCA_036703605.1 Candidatus Obscuribacterales bacterium
TGTCTGCGCGCTATGGATACCGTGGCCCGCATTGGTGGCGACGAATTTGCCATACTGCTAGACGATGTGACCGATGTGACTATGTCCTGCCGCACCGCTGAGCGCATCTTAGACGAACTAAAAAAGCCCTTCACCATGAGCGATCGCGAGCTTGTAATCACAGCCAGTATTGGCATTGTGATGAGTTCAATCCCCTACGAAGATCCTGTCGATCTACTGCGTAACGCCGATATCGCCATGTACCGGGTCAAGGCGCGGGGGCGGGGCGACTACGAATTGTTCGATACGGTCATGCACATTCAGGCCCGAGAGATGATGGAGCGCGAGCATGACCTGCGCTATGCCATGACCCACAACGAACTCCAGGTGCATTACCAACCCATTGTCTCGTTGGCCACCCACGAAGTCACTAGCCTCGAAGCCCTGGTGCGCTGGCAAAAGCCCAGCGGAACGATGGTACATCCTGACCAGTTCATTCACCTGGCCGAAGAGATAGGGATCATCACCACCATCGACCAATGGGTGTTGCGCCAAGCCTGCCTACAGATGCAAACCTGGCAACAGCGAGGGCTTGGGAACTGGGTTTGGGCTGAGGGCCGCCTGGTGAGCCAGATCAACCGCCCCGTCCCACCCCTGACGATGTCCATCAACGTCAACCTGTCGAGCAAACACTTTGCCCAAAAAAATTTGGTAGATACCGTTGCCCGTATCTTGCAAGACACGGGGCTGAGCGGCCACTATTTAAAGCTAGAAATTACCGAAAGCGTGTTGATTGAAAACGCCAAAGAAGCAACCGCCATAATCAAGCAGCTTAAGCAGCTCAATGTCCAAATCTGCCTAGATGATTTTGGCACCGGCTATTCGTCGTTTAGCTACCTCCACCAGTTCCCAATCGATATCGTCAAAATCGATCGTTCCTTTGTGCAAGCCATTGATACCAACCCTGAACGGCTAGAAATTGTACGCGCCATGATCGGTCTTTGCCATACCCTGGGCATGGCCGTTACCGCCGAGGGCATCGAAACCTCCAAACAGCTCAATATTCTGCGGGAGATGGGCTGTGAATATGGGCAGGGGTACCTCTTCTCAAGGGCAGTCGATGGCGCTATCCTGACTGAAGGTCTGGAGTTACCCCTAGATGGTCAATAACCGTCTTGGGTTTCCTGCTTACATCTGAGTTCGGGATAAGCTGAAAGCCTCATTATCTCTTGGGCTGAGATCTTGATTCTTTCATTTAACAAGCTGAAAAATCCTCTTAACCCGACCTGACGTTAAACCCCATAAACGGCTCTATTTTCAGCGCGGGTTCTATACTCTATCCTTGATTCAGCAAGCTCTCTCAGTGTGTTGTCACCCGTTAAGCTCTCACCCACAGGTTGAGACCACAACCGGTTTGTCGCAGTTAGGTTTGATGGAGTGCGATCCGTGGGCAGAGACCAGCACGATGCCCTGTTTTCAGGCTGTCATCCCTAGTGCTGGCTTCATGAGTCCTGCTGAGGAGACGGTTCGATGGCTCCTAATGCCCGCAGAGCTTCTTTTTGTGTTTCCCTTAGCCCTTTGACGCCCTGAATATTCATTCCTTCGCAGGGGCGTTGGGCTCGCATACTTTTGATGCATTGCCCTGTGGTGGGGTTCCAGAGGCGGATGGTTTCATCTTCGCTGCCGCTGATCAGCACCGTTTCGTGGACGCCTTCACTATTTTCTTGAACGCTATAGGCAATGGCCCAAATGCGGTTGTGGTGGCTGTGGATGCATTGCTGCTGCTGCCCCGTGGGGAGGTGCCAGAGGCGGATGGTTTGATCGTTGCTGCCACTGGCAAGACAGGTGCCGTCGGGGCTAAAGGCGATCGCCTGAATCCAGTTTTGATGCCCTTCAAGGGTTTGCAGGCAGTGGCCCGTTGCCACATCCCAGATTTTAATGACGCAATCATCCCCGCCGCTGGCGAGGAACCGCCCATCGGGGCTAAAGGCCACGGCCCAGATGCCGCTGGTATGGCCCGTGAGCACCCTTAGACATTGCCCGCTGTGGCTGTCCCATATCCGAATGGTTTGGTCGTCGCTACTACTGGCAATGTGTTCTGGGGAACCACTGGGAGAATAAACAACGCACCGAACCCAACTGGTGTGTCCTTGTAGACTATGCAAACACTCGCCTGTGCACACATCCCACAGACGCACAGTGTGGTCCGTGCTGCCGCTAACAAGCGTTAAGCCATCGGGACTAAACTGGACGGAGCGCACCCAGCTATCATGCCCCCGCAAGACCCTGAGGCATTGGCCGCTGGTGCTATCCCAGATCCGAATCGTGTGATCACTGCTGCCACTGGCGACGCGAGAGGATTGGGGGCTAAAGGCCACCGATCGCACCCAACTGCTATGCCCCCGCAGGGTCAGCACGGCATGCCCCTGCGCCAGATCCCAAATGCGAACCGTGCGATCGCTCCCCCCGGTTACAAGATGCGTGCCACAGGCACTGACATCCAGCGAGAGAATGCCGCTGATATGCCCCCGCAAGGTCTTGAGGCATTGCCCGGTGTGGACATCCCACAACTGCACCGTTTGATCACTGCCTCCCAAGATGACAGCTTTACTGTCGGGGCTAAAGGCAACAGACCAAATATCTTGAATGGAGCAGTGAAAGGTTCGTAGGCAGACGCCTGTTTCTACATTCCAGATTTTGAGGGTTTTGTCATTGCTGGCGCTGGCGAGCCAGGTGCCGGATGGATCAAAGGTGACCGACTGCACCCAATTGGTATGGCCTTCTAAGGTTGCCAAACAGGTTCCCGTTGCGGCATCCCAGAGCTTGATGGTGTGGTCTCGGCTGCCGCTGGCCAGCAGATTGGCGATCGGGCTAAAGGCCACAGATTGCACCCAGTCGCGATGGTCAGGTAGGGTTTTGAGCAGCAATCCGGTTGTGGCATCCCAGATTTTAAGGGTTTTATCATTGCTGCCACTGACCAGCAGGGTTTGGTCGGCATTGAAGGCCACCGACCAGACCCAGTTTTCATGCCCCTTCAAGACTTGCAAGCAGGTTCCTGTCGCAACATCCCACACCCGCACTGTTTGGTCATTCCCGCTACTGGCCAAGAGGGTTCCATCCGGGCTAAAGGCCACCGACCAAACCCAATCCTGATGCCCCCGCAGGGTTTTGAGGCATTGCCCCGTTTGAATGTCCCACACCCGAATGGTTTTATCTTCGCTACCGCTGGCCAAAATCGCGTCTTTGGGGCTAAAGGCCACGGAGTGAACCCAGCCCTGATGCCCTTGATACACCAGCACTTTGCGGCCATCCTGGGTTTGCCATAGACAGATATCGTTATCGGTGGTGGCCGTGGCAAAGTAAGCGCCATCTGGGCTGAAGGCAACAGAAAGGGTGCTGGCAAAGGTTTCCATGAGAACGGAGGTGGAGAGATCGGAGTTGGCGAAATTGACGCCGTTCAGATTCGCCGTTTCCAAGTAGGCTTGCCAGATCGTGAGGTTGGAGCAGTCATAGCCGCTCAGGTCGGTGCCCAAATGCAGCAGCAGGTTGAGCAGGTTTCCGGCCAGGTAGCCAGGCTCCAGGGGATTGCGCTGTTGGTGGGTGTGGAGGAGTGTGGTGAGGTGCTTTGAGAGAGCGTCGGGGGTTTTGAACGGCTGGAGGAGCTGGTCGAGCAGGGGTTGGAGAAGAAGACGAGCCTGGATATCGCGGATGTAGTCTTTGGCTTCGGCTTTGAGCAGACTGTGTTGGTTGAGGGAGCGAAATGGGGCGTTGGGGTGTTGGATTTCTGTGGCGATCGCCCCAATCAGTTTCTCGCTGACATATTCCATCACAACGGGTTGCAAGCTCAACAGGCCATCGTGATGTTCCAGGAGTGAGCGTTGCCCCAGGGATGTGAGGGCATCGCGGATTTGCCGACGAGATGGGGTTGGGAAGATGTCGTCGCAGAGGGTGTTGAGGGTGATGGGATCGCGGGCGATCGCCAATCCCTGCAACGCCGCAATCTCCATCGGTGAGAGTCGATTGAAATGCTGATCCAGCAGCTCACTGATTTCAGCCAAAATAGCGGTTTCCTGATGCAGAAACGCCCCCACACTGCCTCCAAAGAGATCTTGGATGGTCGTGCTAATGATTTTGAGGGCTAAGGGATTGCCCCCATAGCGATGCACCAGTTCATAACTGGCCCGTTCAGATTCTTGAATGATGCCCTTGGCCTGTAGGATTTGTTGCCCACCTTGGACGGTTAACCCTTTGAGGGAAAAGGCTCGGGTCGTCTGGTATTCGCCGGCGAGAAGGGTGAATTCCTTCGTTTTTTCACGACTGGTAATGATGAGACAACTGGCGTGCTGGGTTTCCCCTACCCGCTGGAGCAGCTGACCATAGTCTTCGTAGCCAGGCCGATAGTGGCCACTACTGCGACCTCCTTGTAGGAGGGTTTCCAGGTTATCCAAAATCAGTAAGCAGCGCTGTGTTCGAAGCCGATCGAGTAACGTTTGGATCGAGGGCTGGGCGGGAATGATCTGGAGGTAGGGCGATCGGGATAGCGCGTTCAGCACATCGGTGAGCAAGGCAGAGAGGGGGGGCGCATTGTGGAGCGATCGCCAAATCACACAGTCAAACCCCGTAACATGCTGAGCCAGATAGGTCACCAGGTGGGTTTTGCCCATGCCGCCCACCCCAAACACCCCGATCAAGCGACAGCGATCGCCCGTCAGCCATTGGGTTAGCGTGGCCAGCTCATCCTGCCGCCCATAGCAGGTTTCCACATGGGCCGCTTCTCCCCAGTCTTGATAGGGCATCGAAGCATCTGGAGCAAGGTTTGATACCAGTAGATTTGGCGGTGGAGATACCCCAAATGCTTCAGTTAGCACAGCCACATCTGGAGCGTTTACGCGAGAGGAAGAAGAGGCGAGGCGGCGCTCGATCACCCGCTTGCAGTTGAGTTTCGTAACCTTTTCTCCCACCACATTGGAGAGCAACTGCCACAGGGACGGGCCAATATGTTTGCGGAGGTAATGCGCCGAATAGCCGCAGGATTCGGCGATCTGGTCATAGCTTTGCCGCTCGCCAGACCAGGCCGCTTGCAGCAGTGCCCGTTGAGCATCCCCGAGATGGCATCCCGTTTTTTCAAAGACGAGGGCATCGGTGAGGTTCAGGATTTGGCGATCGCTCACAATGGCATCATTCAACCCACTTAACCAATCTGCTTAACGCTTCCTATCTTTGGAGAAATCAAGAAACGCTGAGGTGTTTCCTGATACCGTCTCCCCCTGAA
>DATNRH010000664.1 GCA_036703605.1 Candidatus Obscuribacterales bacterium
CCTGAGATTCGCGCCGCCCTTCTCGATGGCCGCGTGGATGTCCTGACCTTTGCCAGTTCCAAAACCGTGAAGTGCTTTGCCCAGCTCACTCAAGATCTGGGGAGCGATCGCTGGGAAAATGTATGTATCGCATCCATTGGCCCGCAAACATCTACCGCTTGTCAGCATTATCTAGGACGTGTGGATCTTGAAGCTCAGGACTACACCTTAGATGGATTAACTCAGGTGATTGTGGCGTGGAGTAAGTCGTTGTTAGGGCATGGAGGTTAGGAGACGTGGCTTCAGAGGGTTAGGGGAACGCAGGTCAGAGCCATAGGCGATCGCGCTCCATCTATGGTTTTTTCAGCTTGGATAGAGTCTCTCGTCGATCGAATGCTGATGGGACTAGTGTGGGACGAGACAGCCCTTCAATCCTAAAAACTGGGAAAGCAGTCTGCACCCAGAATTCGCCCGTTTCTGATGTCCTCTCTGTCCACAGTTTTTTAACTTCTACGCTTCAAGACCATCTCCCCTTTACCGCCACCTTGTTTTATGCTGCTTCGTGACTGCTTTGGATTGTGAACAACATCTATGTCTACCATCTTGCCTCGTAAATCATCCGGTCATCAGCGCATTATTGGACTCACCGGCGGTATTGGCATGGGCAAAACTACCGTGTCTGACTACCTACACGATCGCCACCATCTGCCAATTCTAGACGCTGATATCTATGCCCGAGAAGCCGTTGATGTGGGCTCTCCCTTGCTAGCTGATATTGCCGATCGCTACGGAACCTGTGTCTTATTTCCCAGTGGTCATCTGGATCGGCGGCGCTTAGGAGATATCGTGTTTAGCAGTGTGGCGGAGCGCACCTGGATTGAGCGACAAATCCATCCCTTTGTGCGCCAGCGCATTCAGCAGGATTTGCGCGACCTGCCGCCGGATCGATATCCGGTGGTAGTGGTAGTAGTACCGCTGCTGTTTGAGGCACGGATGACCGATCTGGTGAATGAAATCTGGGTGGTGCGCTGCCCGCCCCAACAGCAAATGGATCGGTTAATTCAACGGGAGCTGTCTCGGGTATCGGAGGGCGATCGCGTTGACCTAGAACAGATTCAGGCGCGTATTAGCAGCCAGCTTGCTGTGGAACGCAAGGTAGATCAAGCCCATGTAGTGTTAGAGAATGCATCGAGCTTAGAGGATCTGCAGGCCCAGGTTGACCGCGTTTTAGAGCAAGGCTAACCCGCAGGCGATCGGAACGATTAGGTATTCAACAAAGAAAAATTTCCAGATCGTTTGGTAGAACCTCACAATGTCAGCCGGCCGGTGCAAATTCACCCGTCGGCTGAGGATCCAAAAGAGGGCGATCGCCATCAGATGGGTACCGATCAACCAAGGTCGATTGACATTATCTAGCCCCCAGCCCACTAGGATCATGCCACCATAGCTGGCGGTGATCACCCAACGGGATAGATTAAAAACCGCGCGGCTACCGAGTCGTGCGGTCAAGGTCAAAATATTATACTGGCGATCGCCCGCCACGTCTGGAATGTCTTTGAAAATGGCGATCGCAAAGGTAAAAACCAAGATAAATCCAGTGAGCGCCCACACAATGCCTGGAATCGGCTCGATGGATCCAGGGGTTGACCAAAGCCAGAGCGATTGCTGCGTGAGTACAGCTTGGCTATGCAGGAATAAACCTAGGTTAACGATCACCCCACGCACGCCCAAAATACAGAGTGAGGCCCAGAAGGGAAATCGCTTTAGACGCAGGGGCGGGAGGGAATAAGCTGTGCCAATGAGCAGACTGAGACCCACCATGGCGAGTAAGAAAGGGCCTTGCAGGGCAGCGAGGGCGATCGCCACCCCGCCGCTGATGGCCACAATCCACTGTCCCTGTCGGCGTGAAAAGGAACCGGAGGCTAAGGGGAGCTGGGGTTTGTTGATGCGATCGATGGGAATATCTTCCAACTGGTTGAGTCCCACGATATAGACATTACCGCAGAGGCAGGTTATCCAAGCAGCTACGAGCGATAGAAACAACCATCCTAGGGGCGCAGGGAAGGCGATCGCCCCCGCGATCAACCCAATTCCCCACAGGCTGAGGGTGGTTCCCAAAATGGTGTGAGGTCTTGAAAATCGCCAGAGCGATCGCAAAAAGGAAGAATGGACAGCTTTAGGGCGGTGAGAAGCAGTAGATGACTTAGACATTCGGCTCATGTGTCTCAATCAGACCGTAGGCGGGGACGTAGAGCCAGCATACTACAAAGCTGTTTGGGCACTCCTTGACCATCCATCTCGTCAGGATACCTGCAGCAGCTAGAGGTTTCTGGGGGACAAGACGTTCTGGACAAGAGAGCGACCCTGTTTTTCTGCTGAAGAATACCACGAGCTCTCCCATCAGCCGCTAAAGTGAAAAGATAATGCCCAGAGTTGCTGCTACCTGCCTATGGCTTCCATTGCGCGTAAAAATTTGCTAGAAGACATTCCTCGCTTTTTGGTGGCCCAGGCCGGCATTGTTTTTGCTGTGAGCTTGGTCACCATTCAGTTGGGAATTTTGCGCGGCTTTACGCGCTCTACGTCGTTGCTCATTGATCAATCCACCGCTGATATTTGGATCAGTTCTGAAGAAATTTTGCACTTTGAACTGACCCAGCCCATTCCGGCCGAGCGACTGGCCCAAGCGCAGGAGATGGAAGGTGTAGCTAGGGCAGAGGCGATCGCTCTCTATAGCGGCCGCTGGCGTAGCCCCTCGGGAAAAATTGCCCCTTCGCGGATCATTGGCTATAACCCTGAAGGTCAGCTCTTTCGCCTTTGGAACATGCTGGAAGGTGATCAGCTTGATCTTAAACAACCCCAAACCGTAGCGGTAGATGAATCGAATCTATCCACCTTGGAAATAGAAGCGCTGGGTGACGAGGCGAGCATTAACTCGATCGCGGTGCGCCTAGCTGGTATCACCCGAGGCACCCAATCCATTGTCTCCAGCCTATTTCTATTTACCTCCTTAGAAAATGCCAAGGTCTATGCCGCCGGTGGTCTGACCTCTACGGTGCGCTGTACCCCCGACGAGACGGGTAGCGTATCTTGCACCACGGTGTTTGAGCGCGTCCAAGATAATCTTGGCGGAGAGGACGAGACGATCACCCCTGAGATCGAGCTAGAACCCCTCAATATCACCGATCCCATTTCCTATGTGCTGATCCAGGCAGAACCGGGGCAAGATATTGCCGACTTGCAGCAGCGCCTAGAAGCCGAGATGCCCGATATCCGGGCTCACACGCGGGAGGAATTGTCTACCCTGACGCGCAACCACTGGCAAAATAGCACCGGCGTTGGGTTCATCTTAGGACTGGGTGCAACCGTGGGTGTCGTGGTTGGGATTGTGGTTGTGGGGCAAATTCTCTATTCGTCAGTATCCGATCACCTACGGGAATTTGGCACCCTGAAGGCCATGGGCGCATCCGATTGGGTGATTTACAGCATCATTATTGAGCAGGCGATGTGGATGGCCGTGCTAGGCTATATTCCTAGTATGGCACTCTGTTTAGGGCTTGGTGCCTGGACATTTGCCACCCAGGGCATCATTATCTTAATCACGCCCATCATGGGTGTTGGTATTTTTGGGCTCACCGTTGCGATGTGTGTAGGTTCAGCCCTATTCGCCATTCAAAAGGTCACCCGTGTGGATCCGGCTATTGTCTTCAAAGCCTGAATGCTCAGGCTGTTGACGGATTGTAGCTTGCCTGTGCCACTCTCGAAGGTGACCCTTATACCGATAAAGTATGGCGGACGTTGATTAGGATAGAAGTGCCCCCTCCTCACGGCAAACTGGCGGATATAGGGCACGGCTTCCGTGTAATCTTCGATCATGACCACCTTTTCTAACCAGCCCATCATCCAACCATCTCATTACACCCGTTCTCTCTGCGAAGCGATCGCCTCTGAGGCAGATACGTCCATTGCCATTGCGGCTAAGCAGGTGAGTATGGTGTTTCAAAATGGCACCCAGCGATTTCAGGCCCTGAAAGATGTTGACCTAGAGGTGCGCAAAGGTGCAATTCAACTACTCATGGGGCCATCCGGATCCGGAAAAACTACGCTGCTGTCTATTCTGGGTGGCATTCTCACACCCACCTCGGGCACGGTGACGTTGTTGGGGCAAGACATTACTCGCATGGCGCGATCGCAGCTTGCTCAGTTTCGCCTGAAGCATATTGGGTTTATTTTTCAAAGTTTTAACCTGTTTCCAGCCCTGACAGCGGCCGAAAATGTGGCCCTTGTCCTGAAAGTGCGCGGCACTAGCGAACACCTATCGCTGGTTGCAGCTCGGGAACTGCTCGACCGGGTGGGTCTAGGTGACAAGGCCAATAATCTGCCACGGGATCTATCGGGTGGACAAAAGCAACGGGTGGCGATCGCTCGGGCCTTGGTGGGCAATCCCTGCATCATCATGGCGGATGAGCCCACGGCTGCCCTTGATTCTCAAAGCGGTCATGCGGTCATTGATGTCTTGCGCAAACTGGCCAAGGAAGAACAGGCGACGGTGCTGATGGTCACCCATGATCCCCGCATTGTTGATGTTGCCGATCAGGTTGCCTACTTGGAAGATGGACAGATCAAGGCACATCCCCATCCCTAGGTATACTGACTAATATTTATATAGGGTATCGGGATCGAGGTAGTTGTCATCAATCCCGACCTAATCTTTGCTAACGATTATTCGCTAACGATCGCTTCAGTAGGCTGCTGGTTGACGGCAGATTCGGCCGGATCGCGCCAGAACACCAGGCGATCGCTCAAGGGCTGCACCGTGGTGTTGAGATAGTAAAAGCCTAGGATGCGATCGCTGCTCCAGCCCAACCGCCCGAGGTTGTAGGCCCCGGTTTGACTCATGCCCACGCCATGGCCAAAGCCACCGCCCACAAAGGCATAGCCCCGTAGCTGACGATCCTCGGGGGGGGTATTGGCGGCTGCCGGTTCATACATGGGATCGAGGTAGAACAGGGTGCTGTTGGGGCCCCACAGAGCCCGCAAGATTTCATCTTTTTCTAGCTCAATGGAACCCAGATCGGTTTCTACCAAAAGACGCTGAACCCGCCCTGCAGGCGATCGCTCTGTCACTTGCAGGTTCTTAATTTGGGTGAAGCTAGCCAGGGGATTCTGCTTACTGCGCAGATACTCCCGCATGTCGTTGCTAATCTGGGCTAGAGACTGCTCTTCCCGCCAGCGGAACAGATCCCACGTTTCTTCGTTAAAGCCCCGCTCTAGGCTGATAAATCGGCGGAAATTGGCCTCGTTGTCTAACCGGTTATTGGGCAGATCCCAGCTCCCTTGTACAGAATCAATCACCGCTTGCAGATAGGGGCGATCGCTGCCATTCCACACATCCCCAAAGGGCGCGGTAATCCCCCCGGTGGTCGAGGAATAGAGGGCATCGACCAATTCATCCTGGTAGGTTAACACCAGCCCTTGAGTGGCCGTGATAGCGCGATCGGAAATGGGATCAGCCCCCGATAGCCCCCAATAGACCTGACACTGGGTATCGGCACAGAGCTGATAGTTGTCGATGTCAAAGCGGCGCAGGTTGCGCAGCACGTAGGTACGGGCCAAAATCGCCTGAGCTTCAATGGTGGTGGGTGGAGCTGAAAGCCCAATTTCATGGGGTACTACGCCGCGCAGGTAGGTTTCCAGGGGAACTTCGTTAACGAGGGTATAGGTACCGTAGGCATTGGGCTGGAGGCGCATGTCGCCACCATAGAGCCGGTTGGTGTTGTCGAGGTTGGAGTTGACCCGAATGCGGCTGTTGGCCGACTGGATCTCAAACTCATCTCGGTGGTAGCGGAAACCATCGGCGGTGAACGCCGCCACCGGCACCTGGGTTTTCACCTGGGAGTCTAAAAAGGCCACCGTGGCACCGTTGGCCTGCAGATTTTGGAACAGCAGTCGCCGCAGTAGAGGGCTGTGGTACACATCTCGCTTGGCCCACACCTGCCATTGACGCGGCTGGGCAATTTCTACCTCAATGCCCCGCGATCGCCACTGATTGGCACTGTCTTCCGCACTTTCAAAGCTACGGTGAGTGCTGAGGACAACCCGCTCATCGATCACGGGTTCATCCAAGGGCTGCATCACCACATCAACCTTCAGGCGCGTGGTGGTCAGCGTTTGCTCCTGATCCCCTGTTTTGAACTGCACCGTGAGGCGATCGCCCATCAGGGGTTCCAGAATCAGCTCATGCTCTGCCTCTGTCCCAAAGCGCTGCACAATGCCAATGTCGAGCACCGGGTTAGGCGGCGACTGGGCCACGCTGGGCTTTGCCGATAGCCCAACCCAGCAAACGATACAAGTTGATACAGAAACGTATAACCATCCCACCGTACGCTTCGGAGTAGATAACGTCAGATGTGGAGAACTAACCGATACAAGCTGACTCATGAAACGTCCTCGGGTGCAGCAAACCATAAACGCAAACCACGGTAGATTTCAACTCGCTCACAAGAGGGCGATCGTTGGGACTAGAACAGATCCGGGCATCTCAAGCAGGCGCAAGACTGGCTCTGGCCCATGACGGCACTCTCATCCCACAAGTGCCTCCACTAACATGCAAGACTCGGATGCGAGAGTCATCATCTTAGACATGTACAGGAATGTAGGACATTATGAATCACCCTCTTCATTTTGACCACAGGCGATCGCTCCTGGCCCCTGTTCAATCCTTCAGGGATAAGCGATCCCCTCGGTATCAGGGTCTATGGGATAATCTAGCTATAAGTTTTTTTAAACCAAATCAGTGGACTACAGGTTGACCACTTATGAAAATCGTTGCTAGTGTTAATAAAAGTTACGTTAAATTTCCGTTCTGGAATGTCAATGCTTAGCAGGCAGGTTTCTGAATGACAAACGCTGAACTAGTCAGTCGATCTGAGTTTCACCCTTGGGGTCGGCATTCAGATGCTTTATCTGGCGTTACATTGTTTTGCGACTTCGATGGCCCGATCATGGACGTGTCGGAACGGTACTATCACACCTACTGCTCGGGGCTCGCAGATACCCAGCGTCACTACCAGTCCCTGGGGCAACCGTTGCAGCTTGCGCCTCTCAGCCAAGAGCAATTCTGGCGCATGAAGCAAGATCGCACACCAGATACTGAAATTGCCATGCGGTCTGGGCTGGAGCCGTCGCAAGTGTCTTGGTTCCTCAAGCGTGTGAAGCAAATTGTGAATCAAGATACACTTCTAGCTCAAGACCGACTCCAGGCTGGGGTCATTTGGGCCCTGCATCTGCTGCATTCCCACGGAGCGCGGCTGGTGCTTGTGACCCTGCGTCAGCGAGATCAGGTGAAGCAGATTCTCAACCAGCATCACCTGAATCACTTGTTTGCAGCCGTATGGGGAGCCGGCGATCGCCACGCCGCTTACAACAACCATGCCCAGCACAAAGCTGAACTGCTTCGACAGGCGATCGCCCATAGCCTTCAAGTGGGTTACTCGGCGACCCGAGCCTACATGATTGGCGACACGGAAGCCGACATCATTGCCGGACAAACCCACGGCATTACGACCCTTGCGGTAACCTGTGGGATTCGTAGCCGCAGCTACCTAGAGCAGTTTGAGCCCACTCATATTCACAGCGATTTGTTAACCATTGCCCATCAACTGCTCAACTGCCCTGCCCTAGACTATCGGGCGTAGCGGGTTGGGTCTTCCCCACAGTCATCAACTAGGTAACACAAGGCGCGAAAGCGCAGGTAAACCAACTCGTCGTAGATAGGGTTGAGCTTACACAGGGGCGGGATGTGACCCACAACCCGACCGAGGATACAAATATCGCGCTCAAAGGGACATTGAGCAGGAATGAGGCGAAGAATGAGGCAGGCTAGCCAGGGACGCTGGATAGTCAATTGATTGAGCCACCAACGCAGGGGGCGCAGGGGATCAAGGCGGAGGTTGTGCCCAGATGGCTTAGACGATGTGGCATGCATAGGACGATTTAGGGATGTTGGCCAAGGGCAAGGCCCTAGTGCCAACAAAATCTGTAGAGGTCTACTTCTACTCAACACCTAAATCCTGACCATTTCC
>DATNRH010000665.1 GCA_036703605.1 Candidatus Obscuribacterales bacterium
CGTGCGCGAGCTGGCGGACGGCGCCGACCTGGTGCTGGTGGTGGGCAGCCCCAACAGCTCCAACTCCAACCGCCTGCGCGAGCTCTCCGAGCGGGTCGGCACCCCGGCCTACCTGGTCGACAGCGCCGAGCAGGTCGACCCAGCGTGGCTCGACGGGGTCGGCGTGATCGGCGTCACCGCCGGCGCCAGCGCCCCCGAGGTGCTGGTCAAGGGGGTGATCGAACGGCTGCAGGCGCTGGGTGCCACGGCCCCCGAGGAACTCGCCGGCCGCGAGGAGACCATCACCTTCTCCATGCCCCGCGAACTGCGCGAGCGGGTCATCGCCAGCGAGTAGCGAGCCCTCCCCCGCGCCGAGACATGAACGCCGCCGTCATGGCCCATGACGGCGGCGTTCTTCATATAGGTGAGGGCTTTGCAGGGAAGGGGCTTCGTAGGGGCTCTCGGTCCGGCGTTCCGGGTTGCTGAGCGATCCATCGCGCAGCGATGGCGGATCTACCCTCTTGGCAGGATGGGGGCGTGAGAGCACTGCTTGCAGCGCGATCCATCGCGCAGCGATGGTGCCGCCTGCAGCGGCTGAAATGGCAATCCCCCCTCAGAACCGCACTCTCCTCCTCGACCTCGTGTGGCTCCAGTAGCCCACATGCCCTGGCCAGACCGGCGAGTAAGCAGCCCCTCACCCGGCAGCATGGCATTTTTGCTCCCTCACCCTATCGAAACGCCACATCTTGATACATACTGAAACAAATGTCTTGACCCGCAGGGAGACGCACCGCGTGAGCCCCACAAGCACACGACCCAGGCCCCAGGGCCCCTCAGGCAGCAGCCGGCGCAGCGCCGGCTTCACGCTCATCGAACTGATGATTGCGGTTGCCGTGATCGGGATTCTGGCAGCGATTGCGATTCCGAGTTACCAAGGTTATGTGGAGCGGGCAAGGGTGTCGGATGGTCAATCAGGTCTTATGCAGGCAGCGCAGGAAATGGAACGCTGTTATACCGTGAACAGCCAGTACCTGAGTAGCTGCCTTGTGACTGATTCATCGCCAGACGGCCATTATGACCCCATTTCGCTTGTGTCAACCAGCGGTGGGACTTTTGCAGATGGCTCAACCTTTGCGCTGAAAGCTTCTGCTGTCAATAATGTTTCCGAAGGCTGTGAAGTGTTGTGGGTTCAGAGCAATGGGTTGAAAGGTTCTGGATCCGGTACAGATGCTGATGGCAATCTGACTGGAGACCCTGGTGAGTGCTGGTAATGAATAAGAGAAGCCATGGCTTTACTCTGATAGAGCTGCTCGTGACCATAGCCGTTATAGTTATTATGGCCACCATTGCGATGCCTAATCTTGAGAACTTTATTTCTAGTAATCGTCAAGCAGCTGAGTTCAACAAAGTGTTGGCAGGGTTCCACTATGCAAGAAGTGAGGCAGTGAAAAAGCGGGAAAATGTTCGGGTTGATGTTGATAGTACATCAGGGAAGTGGGTGGTGAAAATTCTTGATAAGGATGACTCTGTGATCAGGGTTGTAGAGTCAAAAGATGGTCAGATAGATGTTGATACTGTTACGGTGACTTTCAGCCCGCTGGGTCGTTTGGCTCAGTGCGAAAATACAGATGGCCTTGTTTCTCCTTGTGAGATTACGGTTGGTAGCTCCCGGCTGGAAGTTAATGCTGCAGGCAATATAGACAAGGCTGATTGAGATGCTCAGAAGACTGGCCTTACAGGCGCGCGGGTTTACATTGATAGAGGCCTTGGTTGCCTTGTTGGTTCTTTCTGTCGGTTTGCTTGGTCTCGCCATGATGCAGGTAAAGTCAATGAAAAATACACATGTGGCTTACCAGAGATCGATTGCGACCATCGCAGCTCAAGACATTGTTGAAAGGCTTTGGGTAGAGCTTGGACGAGGTGCTCCTGCCTCTATTGTCTGTCCAGAGGCCACACATGTGGTTGCAGGTAGTACCCCTGAAAAAACCATCTTGGAGCAGTGGCATGATGAATGGGAACAATTTATTCCGTCATTGGTAATGGATAGTGATGGTTCAACCGGGACGCAGACCGTAGTGAAGGATGGCACAGTAGCATGTAAGTATACCATAACCGTTCAATGGGTTGACGAACGGTTTGGCGATGAGAGCGTGTCCGAACTGGTTTATGTGGCAAGCCTGATTGGAGAGAATGCTTGAAGTACTTTAATAAGAGGCTTTGACTAATGTCAAGACATCAATGTCAGCAAGGCTTTTCCCTCGTCGAGCTGATGGTGGCGCTGGTGATTAGTCTATTGATTACACTGGGCGCCTTTCAGCTTTTTCTGGTGGGGAAGAAGTCATTTGATCATGAGTTAGCTCTCGCTGAACGTCAATCATCTCTCAGGTTTCTGGTTGATTCAATTTCCTATGATATCAGAAGTGCTAGCTATACCGATTTTCTTGATG
>DATNRH010000666.1 GCA_036703605.1 Candidatus Obscuribacterales bacterium
TATCGGTCGAAATGCGGGCTAGCCGCGCATTGGTCAGTGCCCGATGTGCCTGCAAGGTAGCATCTGTGGGGTCACCCGGCCTTTCTGCCAGAGTGCCAATATCACCTTGGAGGTTCTGGGGGTCGTGCAAGCTCATGATGATGCCCGCATCAATGCGGTCAATGATGTCCAATACATTGAAGTATTCAAACAATACCAATTGGTTGGACTCATCTTGAAGGGTGCCACCCCGGTAGATGTCAAAGGCTACGCCCACTTCATCCGTCAGGGGATACGTTGTGTACCTGTTAGCCTCATCCACCGTGACCTGTTGGGGGGCCCCGGTATCTACCGCATTGATGGGGTAGAAGCCTCTGTTTGGCCCCTCGTTCACGAATACGTAATCGCCCTCTTGGATACCTGCGCTAGCATAGTCACCGCCTTCAAAGGCAGTAGAAATTGCAATGATCTCGCCACCGGTCACGGACAAGAGGGGATCGCCAAAGGTCAAATCAATCAGTTCCAGAAGGCGCTCTTTCAAGGGCGAGGACGGGTTATTTGAGGTCTCTGTTAGGAGGGGCAGAATTGCGCCATCTGCATCCGAATTGAGTGCGTAAGTCACTCGCTGCCGGATAAGCTCTTGGCTGAGTTCTTGGAGTTCTCCGCTAAACCGTCTTGGCGAAGTCACTCTCCACGTCATGGGGTAATCCACTACAGAGGAGTCGCCCAGAGCTTCGTAGAACGCTTCCTCGGTGGTGATAGTGTTCGGTGTACCTGTCGAGACCGAAGCCACTGTGTACCTACCCCCGTTCGTTGTAGTCGAGGAGACAATCAGGGTCATCCCTGCCTCAATACCTGCCACGGAATCTGCCGTCTGCATGGTTGTCCCTGCAACATCCACAGACCCACTCCCGGTAGCGACGACGGAGGCATTAGAGATGCCTAGAATGATGCTTGCTGCAACTCCCACATTAAGAACCTGAAGGTCCAAGGAGCCAATGGCCCCGCCAGCGGCGTCTAGTGTGAGGTTGTTGGGGCCCCCATTCGTCACCACAACTTCGCCCGATGCATTGGAGAAGTCGACTCCAGCCACGTCAAGCTGGTCTAAGGTTGCGGGGATCACGGCTCCTGTGACCGATACTTCAAGCCGATAGGTGGCGGGCCCGGTTTCGATGATAGGGGTAACTACCTCTAGGAATCCGTTGAAGAAGCCGGTCACAGAATAACTGGATTCGCCGCCCACCCCATCGTCCACGTAAAGTGTGGCTGCTGTTACCCCGGAGAATGTGGTGAAATCGACGCCCACGTCATTCCATTGGGAAGTATCCCCGAGGTCACGCTCACCGGT
>DATNRH010000667.1 GCA_036703605.1 Candidatus Obscuribacterales bacterium
TTCTTTGTCGTGCTGTTGGCTGGCATGGGATATTTGTTGGCCTGGCTAACGGCTCGATTCATGATCTCTGAGATGGGCTATGCCGTTGAAGAAGGCACCCCAGCCTTGGCGTCTCTGGGGCGGAGCTGGCGACTAACCCGCCGTAATGCTCGGCGCATTATACTGGGCATCATGATGGTCTTTTTGGCTAGCTTACCCATCCAGGTTGTCTTGCAACTGTTGATTGGTGCAGCCTCGGCTGGACTCACCCTAGCCTTACCAGATGATGCGATCGCCTACACGCCACTGCTGATGCTCGTTTCCTACAGCCTGAGTATTGGTGTGAGTGTGGTGCTGTTGCCCCTGTGGCAGGCCATCAAGGCAGTGTTGTACTACGACTTAATAGAACGGCGAGAGGGACGTTCTCTAGACTTAAGCGTGAGCGATCGCCCTGGTACACCATCTGTGCAGCCATGGCTCAACCACGTTACCCTGTTGACCCCTGAAAGTGTTGAGCTAGACTTCACTCTAGCAGGTGTGGGCAATCGCAGTTGGGCGCTGGTCTTAGATTATATTTTCCTTATCGGTGGCCTGCTGATTTTTTGGATAGGTTGGGGCTGGCTATCCACAACTCTGTTGGACTGGTTAGAAGATCTAGGTTTTGCTTATGAGAGTGCTTGGATTTGGGTATTGGCGATCGCGTTCCTGATCACCTTCATCATCTTCACCGGCTACTTTGTGCTATTTGAAACCCTGTGGCAGGGGCAAACCCCCGGCAAACGCATTATGCACATCCGGGTAATCCAAGATAATGGGCAGCCGGTCACCCTTGGGCAAACCACCCTGCGCGCCCTTCTGCGTCCGGTTGATGACCTGTTGCTGATAGGAGCCTTATTCATTGCCTTAGGAAAACGGGAAAAACGGCTTGGAGATTGGGTTGCTGGTACCCAGGTGATTCAAGAAGACTATGCCGATCCACGTCTGAAGCTGGAGATCTCCCCATCGGCCGGCACCCTTGCCCGCAAATTGTCTCCGTCGATGCACCTGGATCGCCTCTCTCCGGATCAGTTTGTCACCCTACGAGAGTATCTGCAGCGACGCTTGATGATCGATACCCAGATCCAGAAAGAGCTACGCCTGGATCTCGCTCGTCAGGCGAAGGAACTGGTTCAACTAGAGCAAGTGCCGGAGGGCGTCAGCGCCGATCAGTTTCTAGAAGCGCTCTATGTGGCCTATCAACGTCAAAGCGATGCTCGCTAAGGCTTGTCTGCATCATGGATCAGAGAAGGGCTACCGGGGCTGGATTTTGTGGAGGCCCATGCCCCAGTTTGGCCACCACACGGCACAATGGGGAGGAGCATAATCCAGGTTGTCACCAAAACTGCGTATGACCCGCCGCCCTGACATTGTTTTTCTTGTTCTGGATACCCAACGTGCCGATCGCCTCTCCTGCTATGGGTATCCGGTGAACACGTCGCCAAATCTAGATGGCTTTGCTGCCAACGCCACCCGTTTTGAGAGGGCGATCGCTGCTGCTCAGTGGACGGTGCCGTCCCATGCGTCGATGTTTACCGGGCTCTATCCATCGGAGCACCAAACCCTCCAGTCCTACTCGGTGCTGCCTAAAACCATTCCCACCCTGGCAGAACGCCTGCGGGACGGTGGCTACTACACAGCGGGCTTTTGCAACAATCCCCTGGTCGGAGTGATCAACAATGGACTGCGGCGTGGGTTCCATAGCTTTTTGAACTACAGCGGTCTGCTCACCTCTCGCCCCAACCAAGCTGGAGCTTCGCCGGGGTTGATTAGCCGCTATCGGCAAGTCTTTAAGCGCGTCCTGGCGGGTCTTCTAAGCCAGGTGCAGGATGCCTTTGCCCGTTCGGATGCCCTACTCTCCCTCTCGTTTTCACCGTTGATGGTGCCCCTGTGGCAAACAGCTCTGAGCTTCAAGGGCAATACGGCCAAGTCTTTAGAGGATACGGCTCATCTATTAACCCAGCGGCGCGGCGTGGACGATGAGCAGCCGATATTCGCCTTCGTGAACCTGATGGGCACCCACATGCCCTACCATCCTCCCCGCCGCTACATTGAGAAGTTTGCGCCCCACGTGTTGAGCGATCGCTCTGCCCAGCACTATCTGCGTCAGTTTAATAGCGATGTGTATGGCTGGCTGGCCCCCTTGGCGGGAGCATTGGATGACCAGCAAAAGGCAACCCTAGACGGTATGTATGACGCGGAGGTGGCCTGCCAGGATGAGCTCCTAGGGCATTTCTTCCAGCAATTGCAGGCGTCAGGACGGCTTGAGGATACCTTGGTGATCATCTGTTCCGACCATGGTGAACATTTGGGCGAAAAGCAGTTCATTGGCCATTCCCTGTCGGTGTACAACGAATTGGTGCAGGTGCCGTTGATTATTCACGACCCCAGCGGTCAGTTGCCTAAGGGACAAACAAGCGATCGCACCGTTTCGACCCGGCGGTTGTTCCACACCGTGCTGACGGCCGCTGGTTTGGCGAGTGAGGCAGAAGCCGCCCTGAGCCTGTTTCAGGAACTGAGCGCTACACCAGCCGCTGTTCCTGTCTTCTCCGAAGCCATTCCTCCCCAAAATGTGTTGAATCTGCTGCAAAAACGTCAGCCGGATCTGGTGCGCGATCGCGCCTGTGATCAACCGCGCCGCGCCGTCTGGGTGGGGCACCATAAGCTGATTGAAACCGGCGATACCCAGCTTGAGCTATACGATTGCCTCGACGATCCTGGGGAAAGCCTGAACCTCAGCAGCATTCTGCCGGAAAATGTAGAGGTGCTGCAAGACTGCCTCCAGTCCTTTGCGGGCACGATGACCGCCACGGTTACCAACGAACGCGCGTCCGATTTTGATGATCCTGAGGTGCAGCGCCGTCTGCGCGACCTCGGCTACCTCGAAGATTAATAGTTCCTATTCTAGGCATCATGTATCCACCCGTTGATCCAATTTTGTTTGAGTTTGGCCCCATTGCCGTGCGCTGGTATGGGCTGCTGATGGTCAGCGCCATTTTCATCGGTGCCCAGGTTGCTAGCCAACAGGTGAAACGCCAAGGACAAGATCCCGATGACTTTTGGGACATGCTGATCTGGATTGTCATTCCTGGCTTTATTGGGGCGCGACTGTACTATGTGTTCATCCAGTCCCCCCGTGGCCCCCAGGGTTTGGGCTATTACCTCGATCATCCCGGTGAAATTCTTAAAGTATGGAGCGGCGGCATCCACATTTTTGGGGGATTTATCTTTGGCACCATCGCCCTGTGGCTGTTCACCAAAATTCGTCACTTACCGGCGCTGGTCTTCCTGGATGCGATCGCCCTGGCTCTGCCCCTGGCCCAAGCCATTGGCCGCTGGGGAAATTTTATCAACCAAGAACTCTACGGCCCGCCGACGGATCTAGCCTGGGGATTGCGCATCGACCCCATTCATCGCATTGCTCCCTACAACGACCTCAGTGCCTATCCCGACAGCACCCGCTTCCATCCCCTGTTTCTCTACGAATCTCTATGGAATGCTCTAGGGTTTGCCATTATTTTCTGGCTATCCCGTCGTTTTGAAAAACAATGGCGGCCTGGCGACATCACCTTGCTGTACTTAATTTGGTATCCTCTCGGGCGCTTTTTTATCGAATTTTTGCGCACCGATTCCTGGTTCTTTGCCGGTACCCCGTTTAATGTCGTGCATCTCCTATCAGCGATCGCTGTTGTCGGATCTGCCGCTGCCCTGTATCTGCGTCGCCGCCGTCCCCAAGCCTCCTAACTGTCCCTCTCACCCCCATGCCTATGTCTCTTAGATCTGCCCCGCGCCTGTTGATCATTGGGCTTGACTGCATGGAGCCCTCCCTCGTGTTCGATCAGTGGCGCGATGATCTACCGACCCTCTCACGGCTGATGGCGGCCGGTAGCTATGGCCGTCTGGAAAGCAGTATTCCCGCCATCACCGTGCCCGCTTGGAGCTGTATGATGAGCGGTCGCGATCCGGGGGAACTAGGCATCTATGGCTTCCGCAATCGCCAAAATCGTAGCTACCAAAGCATGGCGATCAGCGATGGTCGTGCCGTCAAGGAGCCACGGTTATGGGACATCTTGGGGGATGCGGGATGGCAGGTGGCGGTCTTAGGCGTACCGGGCACCTCGCCCCCCTACCCAGTGCAGGGCTCCATGGTCTCCTGCTTTCTCACGCCGAGTACCGACGTACCCTACACTCATCCACCAGAGTTAAGCGATCGCATCCAGAGCTGGATCAGCGATTTTTTGCTAGATGTGCCCCACTTTCGGTCTGAGGATAAGGCCGAGATCCTCGGCAATATCCATAAGCTCTGTGACCAGCGGTTTACCCTAGCCGAGAAGCTGATTGCTGAAGACCATCCCGACTTCCTGATGCTGGTAGACATGGGGGTCGATCGCATCCACCATTCTTTCTGGAAACCCATGGATCCCGCCCATCCTCAGTATGAGCCGGGCTCTCCCTACGCCAACGCCATCCACGACTACTACGTGCATATTGACCAGCGGGTGGAGCAATTGTTGAACTATTGCGACGACCAAACCGCTGTGCTGATCGTGTCCGATCACGGGGCGCGACCCTTGATGGGGGGGATTTGCATTAACCAATGGCTGATCGAGCAAGGCTACCTCAGCGTGGTCGAATCACCCACCACGCCCACATCGTTGGATGAGTTGACCATTGATTGGGAGCATACCCAAGCTTGGGGTGCGGGGGGCTACTATGCCCGGATTTTCCTCAACGTCAAAGGTCG
>DATNRH010000668.1 GCA_036703605.1 Candidatus Obscuribacterales bacterium
TGTGTAAGCGCGGAAATGAGTGGCACCTGTGCGATGATGCTAAGGTGTTCAACTTCTACGCTAGTGCCGAGAAGAGATGTGCTCAACTGTGTAAAGAGAGGCCATCTGTCTTCCATCGTGTAGCACGTATGACTACCGTCGCTGAGTTGCAGGGGGAAGTACAAGTCAAAGTGGAGAAAACCGATGGATCAAAGTCAATCGCCGATTAGCGCCCAATGGGCTCGAACGTATGGGCATGAGACGAGTGATCTGGTGCCCTCAACCCCAAGTCCGGCGCGTAATAATAGCGCCAGCAAGATGAGAGGACGGAACAATGGACGCACGAAAAAAGTTCACATCCAAAGTGCCCGCTAGGTATACCTGCTTGGCAATCGTGATCTGGCTTGTATTAGTCCTGCTGCTGATGGCGTCAAGCTGGGTTACTCACATCATCGTGAGCATCCAAACGGAGGCGTGGTTCATTCTACTGGCGGGGGCACTGCTCTTCCCGGTAGGCATCATGCACGGCTTGCTCGTAATGCTTGGGATAGTTTAAACTATGTTGGTGCTAGTGGCGTGTATCATCCTGCTACTGCTCCAACTACTGTGACAAATCGAGGGTATTATCATGATCCGCATGCACAATGTACATCCTGCTACTCATTTTGATTCCAGCGCGACCAAGCGCACCCAAGAGGAGGTTATGCGCTCCCGACAAGTAACTGTCTACGCTCGTCAGCATCCCCGGTATCGTAAGTACCGGCAATCCACAGAAGCCGCATAAACACTGGTCGGCTTAGTTTAAACTAGAAATATCAGGAGATAGACATGACTGTTGTTCCTCATCACATCCGTGCTGTTCGTGAAGATCAAGAGAAGCCGTTCCACATCTGGCACTTCGGCGTCTGCCTAGGAGGATGGCAGAACGGTATGGATGTGAACTGCATGATGTATATCATGGAAGAAAAGCTACAGAATGAGATGTACACTAAGCACCGCCTCGAACCATTCCAGTACTTGAAAAAGGTGGTTGCTGGTGAGCGTGATCGTTTGCCGGAGGACGACACTCCTCTCTGTAAGGCGACACATATCACCATCTTTCCGGGCAAAGAGATGCTGCGAGGCGAAGATTTCCGTAATGCGACAAAAGGAGAGAAGTATCCTGTGACGGAGGTAGATGTACTGCGCCCGCTGGAGGACACGCGTCCGGGCGGTACTGGCCGTCTGACTTGGGACGAGTACATCACATTCCTGCGCTTCTTCTGCTACGATACGCGCTTCTCGGTATTCTTCTCAGAGTTGCCACGCCGTAAGCGTGACCTGACACGAAAGTGGGTGCTTAACCATGGCCTCACTCTGGATATGAGTGCTGGCTCTGAGCGGGACTGGTCCTTCGCCTATACCACGGTGAGGACTTACTCCAAGATGGGCGAGTCCAATATCTCAGCATGGTGTAGGCTCAAGGATTCAATCTGTGCCGATGATCTGGAGCGTCTGGTTCTCTTCCATACGCTGCAACAGGGGCGCTGTCGTGGTATGATTCACGGTGATGATAATGATAGCTGTCACATCATCACTGGGCAGGCGCTAGCCGCAACGTTCGATGGCTTTAGCTATCGTGTCATCTTCGCAAATGAGGGACCCAGCTTCTATGATACTCAGAATATCGCTGGGGGTAAGAACGATTTCTTCCTTGGAGGAGGGAACATCGCGCGATCTGAGCGCGTGAATAAGGGCCGCATTTGGTGGGACGATGAGGACCTCAATCTGGAGGACGAGTCGAAGCAGGCACTGCTGCGCGATCTCATCCTGAGTGAGATCAGCTACTGCTGTGGGGTACGTGATCAAAAGCTGCGTAATAGCAGGGAGGTAGTTTAAACTATGCGACTCAATGAAGTGGTGATGGTTCGGGTTAGTATGCATACTACCGTACCAGCAATCGTCATTGCCCGTAAGCATCATGGGGCTATTGAAAGTATTCCCCTGCTCGGGCAACTGCTGACATATCGGCAGTTAGATGTACTGCTTGCTGAAGAAGGCTCATGTCTGGTACAATCTGCGGGGCACAGCTACTGTCTGCATCCACATCGGCGGACTGATGGCGACACCGACTATCTAGTGAGGACACTCGCATGAAATATCTGGCTTTCGTATACGGCAGCCTCAAGCAAGGCTTCGGCAACCATCGTCTGCTCAAGGCTAGCACCTTTCTAGGTGAGGCCAAGTTGAGCCAGTGTGGTGCCATGTATAGCTTGGGAGGATTCCCGGCTGTAACACTTGGCAAGCGCGTAAGCCCTATCCACGGTGAGCTGTACGAGATTGACGAGAATACTCTCGACGCTCTCGACTCTCTCGAAGGGCACCCCCACTTCTATCAGCGCACGGAGGTAGATGTGCTGCAAGAGGATGAGGATGGCGTGTATCGGGTACGTGCTTTCGTATACCTGATGGAGCCCAATAGCGGGTATCTACGTGGTGATCCCATCAAGGATGGTGTCTGGCACGATCCACGCACCCGTAAGGCAGTTTAAACTAACTACTGTGAGGTTTTTCGCTATGCATCTTGAAGCATTCCCTAACTGCTGTTCTTCGCTGGTCGTGTGTGGTTTCGGTGGCAGCGCCACAGCCATGGAGGATGACTATGCCAATCCCGTGTATCATCATCAGGAAGAGGAATGGCTGGATAATATCGAGCCTGAGGATGTGGGCTTCCAGTTCACTAATGCTGACGATATGGACTGGGAGGACATGTACCGGACTCTCCTCGACTACATCGACCGCTCAGCCAACTGTGGATTCGCGTCCCTTGTAGCTATCACTGATGAGAATCAGGAAGCTGCTAATACAGCACTCATGCGTGCCGGCTTTGACC
>DATNRH010000669.1 GCA_036703605.1 Candidatus Obscuribacterales bacterium
GTCCCATTTCCCGGTGGGGCTACAAAGCATGTTGGAGTTGGTCACGGCACCAGGTATCAGAGTACATGGGCAGCGGATGGAGCCGCCGCCTGGGCATCGGTAGCAGCAGGGATAGGAGCAGCCACAGGGGCAGGAGAATTGGGCAAGTCACCGCCAGGGGACCGGCCAATGGAGACGCGATGGGTGCGATAACGGAGAAAGGACTCGGCGGAGAAGCGGGCAACGAAGTCATCAGCATCCCAACAGGCACGGTTGTAGGCCCAACCACGCACAGCAATGAGGGTTTGGGCTTGGGAAACCGTCAGGAAGCGGCTCCGAGTGAAGTCATCATCGGAGAGCTCAAGGAAGTCAATGAGGGTAGCGGGGCCCAACTCAGCGAGGGCCTCGCGGTATGGAGAGTCGGCTGCAGCGGCCCCAAGGACGGAGAGGAGGTGTTCGATGGCATCCGCAGGGGGTCCATCGGCAGCAGGAAGGGAGTCCAAGTCGTTGGGATTGGGGGTTCCGGAGCCACTGGAGTGGACGGAGTTGGAATCGGACATGTCAAAGGGATAATGGGCTCTCAAATGGTAGAAGGGTGTGTGGGTTGCAGCACGGTGTTGTTCCGACGCTCTGCAACGGTTGCGCAATCAATGGAAGGCTTGGGACGTCTCCGCAAGCTCACAGGTCAATGGGATAAAAGGGGGCCGTACAAGGGGGCCGCAGTAGATGGGCCGCAGGAGATGGGCCGCAGGAGAGGGTAAAATCCGATGTTTAGAGCCGCAGTGGGCTAGTAGAGAGCAGGAATTGAAGTGTAGGTTGGTTGCCGGTAAGCTGCAGGGGCAGGCCGGACTAGATCCCAAAGGTAGAGAGAGGTAGGTGTAGGTAGCAGTGGAGGTGCAATTTTTCGCCTGAAAATGACCAATCGAGGTGCCAAATGACCCTTGAAAATAATGGATGACAATGGGGAACTGGCGGATCCGCTCCTGAGCTGAATAATTGCTTGTAGAAGCTCAAACAAATATCAATACAACCGTCATGAATTTTTTGTGATGATGCAAAAAGAACTGAGAAAATCCGAGCACTTGGAGGCTCGCAGGGATGGTATAATTGAATGGCTTCTTTCTTGGAGAGTTTTGAGGAGGGGAAACTTCCGAATCCGTTCCTGAATTGAATACTGGCTTGTAGAGACTCAAACAAG
>DATNRH010000670.1 GCA_036703605.1 Candidatus Obscuribacterales bacterium
GGCTACCGCTTATACACAAGTTTCCTTTAATCTAGATGGAATGATTTGCGAGGTGCATTCACCATGATAGATAACCCCATTGTGCTCCAAGGAGCCCAGATTTCAGGCAGTGTGTTCGGGGATGCGCGTCTGGCTAAAAGGGGGCAGCGCTTTATGAGGCTCTTTGTACAGAGCAAACGGTGAGTATCCAGAGCCTGGCACAAGATTGGTCGGAGCAAATGGGGTATTACCGGTTTTTGCACAATGAGCAAGTGACCCTTGAAGAATTGGGTCAGAGTCTGTCAAGGCAATGCCAGTCACAGGTGAGCGGTCGTCATGTTCTAGCGGTGAATGATAGCAGCGAGATTAACCTGAGTGCCCATCGGAATCGTCTTGCAGCAGAGGACTTGGGGGTGTTGAGCAACGCCCGCGATGTCGGTTTTTTTGTGCATCCGACGCTAGTTTTGGATGCTGACGATGGGTTTCCCTTAGGCGTCAGCGATGTCCATCTGTGGAGCCGCCCTATCGAGCAGGCCGACAAACACACTCGCAAGTACAAACAGCAAGTCATTGAAGAGAAGGAATCCTTCAAGTGGTTGCAGACCTCCGAGTCCAGTCAGCGATGGCTGGCAACCGCCAACCAAGTGACGTATATCGGCGACCGTGAAGGGGATATCTACGAAGTCTGGGCACGAATTCCTAATGCCACGACTCAGGCGTTGTTTCGGGTCTGTCGAAACCGCAAGATTGCCGAGTTACCGCAAACCCTGTATGCCTACTTGAGTCAGCAACCCTGTGCCGGGACGTATGCCGTTCAGGTGCCATCGGATCCCCGCCACGGTCGTGAGCCCCGCGACGCTTGGATGTCCGTGCGGTTTGTGCCCGTGACCATTCTACGTCCACCGCGATTACGGCACAGTGACTATCCGCTGAGCCTCCTGTTATATGCCGTGGAGGCTCGGGAAATTCAACCCCCAGCGGGACAAGAGCCTATTCATTGGCGCTTGCTCACCACGCATCCCATCCGGTCATTGGAAGCGGCCTTACAGGTCATTGGCTGGTACAGTTGGCGATGGCGCATTGAGCAACTCTTTGCCATTCTTAAGCAGCATGGACTGAATCTCGAATCCACTCAGTTGGAGTCGGTAGCAGCCATTCAACGCTTGTGTATTCTGAGCCTCGGGGCTGCTGTGCGTATCTTACAGTTGCAGACGGGACGCGACGACGTCTCTCGTGCCGCCTCGCTTGTCTTCAGCCAACGTCAGCAGCAATGTTTAGCGCAACTCAGTCCGCGCTTGAATGGGCGGACGCGTAAACAACAGAATCCCTTTCCTGGTTACACGTTGGCTTGGGCTACTTGGCTCATTGCCCGCTTAGGGGGATGGTCGGGCTATGCCAGTCAGCGCCCACCGGGCATTGTCATTCTATTCAGAGGTCTCAAACACTTTGACACCCTCTTTGAAGGTTGGTCACTGGCTCATCTCTAAGATGTGTATAAGCGGTAGCCCAA
>DATNRH010000671.1 GCA_036703605.1 Candidatus Obscuribacterales bacterium
TTTGAATTCACTAACACTTGATGCCTAGTTGTTTTTATATTGATATTCGACGCTTGGCTCTCATACGTAATACATTTTTATTCACCGAGGTGATCTGGGCGTGAAAGCATTAGTGGTTGGTAATGGGGGGCGCGAACATGCCCTCGCATGGAAGCTTCTGCAATCTGAGAAGGTGCAGGAGGTCTTCTGCGTGCCAGGCAATGGAGGAACCGCCCAACTCGATGGCTGTCGCAACATTGCAATGTCCAGCTTAGACTTCGAAGGCATTGCTCGGCTATCGCTGGTTAATAATGTGGGTCTGATTGTGATCGGCCCAGAGGTGCCTTTGGCAGCAGGCATGACGGATTACTTACAAAATGAAGGGCTGAAGGTTTTTGGCCCCAATCGGGCCGGTGCCCAAATTGAATCTAGTAAGGCCTGGGCAAAAGCCTTAATGGTAGAGGCGGGCATCCCCACAGCAGCCTCTCAGGTGTTTACATCGGTAGAGCCGGCGATCGCCTACGTGAAAGACCAGGGCGCACCGATTGTGATCAAAGCCGATGGCTTGGCGGCGGGCAAAGGGGTGACCGTGGCGGCTACGGTGGAAGAGGCGATCGCTAGCCTGAAGGACATCTTTGGCGGCAAGTTTGGCGATGCTGGCCAGCAGGTGGTGATTGAAGACTGTCTGGTGGGGCAAGAAGCTTCGGTGCTGGCGGTCACGGATGGCCTGTCTATTCGCCCGCTGTTGGCAGCCCAAGATCATAAACGCATCGGCGAGGGTGACACGGGCCCCAACACCGGCGGCATGGGAGCCTATGCTCCGGCCCCTGTGGTCACCGATGCGCTGCTCGACCGCATTCAGCGCGATATTTTAGAACCAGCGATCGCAGCTCTGCGTCAGCGCGGTATTGACTATCGGGGTGTGCTCTATGCTGGCTTGATGATTACCCCTGGGGGCGATCCCTGGGTGATTGAATTTAACTGTCGCTTCGGGGATCCTGAAACCCAGGTGATTTTGCCCTTGCTAGAAACGCCCCTCGACCAAGTTTTGCTGGCCTGCGTTGAGCAACGCCTCGCCCAACTGCCGCCCTTTAGCTGGACGCCGGGGGTGGCTACCTGTGTGGTGGCAGCTTCCGGGGGCTATCCCGATAAATTTACCAAGGGCCATGAAATTACTGGACTGGCGGCGGCGGAAGAATCGGGGGCGATCGTCTTCCATGCTGGCACCCGGCAGCAGAAGGGTGTACCAGTCACCGATGGCGGTCGGGTGTTGGGGGTGACGGCCATGGGCGATACGTTCCAGGCAGCGATCGCCCAAACCTACGCTGCTCTCGACTGTATTCAGTTTGATGGGCTCTATGCCCGGCGAGATATCGGCCATCAGATGCAAGCTCATTAGATAAGCTCATGACCTACGCGGGTAGCGAAGGGGAGCCATCCTCCGAGTCTGTTCCAGTCGTTTCAGGTTGGCTTAGATGATCGACACCATCGATCAGTCTGGGTTGGAAGCGGCTGAACTTGATATGATTGAGGTGTTTCGTGGCATAGGCTAGATGCGCCAGGGAACCACGTATTGATGAAAAGTACTCTGGCGTGATGGTGCGGCTTGACGATTAGTCCTATTTTCTTACACTGCCTTGTTTGAGCTATTTGGTCAGCTTCGAGAAATTATTGCCCGGTGGTGGTCAGAGTTTACGCTGCAAACGCGGCTGATGGCCGCCGCTACGCTTGTGGTCTCTTTGCTGATGAGTGGTCTCACGTTTTGGGCCGTCAACAGCATTCAGCAAGATGCCCGTCTCAATGACACGCGCTTTGGGCGAGACTTGGGGCTGCTCTTGGCAGCGAATGCGGCTCCCTTGGTGAGTGACAGCAACCGCACGGAGCTGGCGCGTTTTTCCCATCGTTTCTACAGCAGCACCACCAGCATCCGCTACATGCTCTACGCCGATGAGGATGGTGATATCTTCTTTGGCATCCCTTTCTCAGAGTCGGAGGTAAAGAACTCGCTGACGATCCAGCGACGGATGCAGCTCCCTGAGAACTACGCGGAGAACCGCAACGCGCCCATGGTGCGGCAGCATCTCACCCCCGACGGCGAAGTGACCGACGTGTTTGTGCCTTTAGAACACGAAGGGACGTATCTAGGCGTTTTAGCGATCGGCATTAATCCCAACCCTACGGTGGTCACTTCATCCCACCTGACGCGGGATGTCACCATTGCCGTCTTTGTGTCGATCTGGGTGATGGTAATTTTGGGTGCGGTGTTCAACGCTCTTACGATTACCAAGCCGATTAAGGAACTGTTGGTGGGGGTGAAAAATATTTCCGCTGGTAATTTCCATCAGCGTATTGATTTACCCTTGGGCGGCGAGTTGGGGGAGCTCATCCTCAATTTCAATGAGATGGCTGAACGCCTCGGCAGCTATGAAGAGCAGAATATTGAGGAACTCACAGCGGAGAAAGCCAAGCTGGAGACCCTCATGTCTACCATTGCGGATGGGGCGGTGCTGCTGGATGATCACATGCGGATTATGTTGGTGAATCCAACGGCGCGGCGCATTTTTGGCTGGGATGGTCAGGATGTGTTGTCCAAGCCCGCCCTGCAACATCTGCCGCCTTCGGTGAAGGCAGAGTTAACCAAGCCGCTGTACCAGATTGCCTCTGGGGATTTTGTCTCAGTGACCTCGGGTGATCGCGAAGCTACGGAATACCGCATTCATATCCCGGAAGCGGGCGATCGCACCGTACGCATCTTGCTAACTACCGTGCTGGATCAATCGCGGGAGCATGTGAAGGGCATTGCCATTACCGTGCAAGACATCACCCGCGAGGTAGAGCTGAATGAAGCCAAGAGCCAGTTCATCAGCAATGTTTCCCATGAACTGCGCACCCCTCTGTTCAATATCAAGTCGTTCATTGAAACGCTGCATGAGTATGGCGAAGACTTAAGCGACATGGAGCGCCGGGAATTTCTAGATACGGCCAACCGCGAAACCGATCGCCTGACGCGATTGGTCAACGATGTGCTGGATCTATCCCGTCTGGAGTCGAATAAGCGCTATCGGTTTGAAGCCGTAGAAATCGCCCAACCTATTGAGCAGACCCTACGCACCTACCAGCTCAATGCCAGAGATAAGGGGATTGAGCTACTGCAGGATATTGACCCGACGATTCCGCCGGTCGTTGGTAACTACGATTTGCTGCTTCAGGTATTTGCAAACTTGGTCGGTAATGCTCTCAAGTTTACGGAAAGCGGTGGTAAGGTTGCTATTCGTGCCTATCCACTAGCGGTGAATGAAGACTACGAGAGCAATGCCTATGTGCGGGTCGAGGTATCTGATACGGGCATTGGCATTGATCCAGAAGATCAGCAGGCGATCTTTGATCGCTTCTTTCGGGTGGAAAACCGGGTGCATACCCTAGAGGGCACGGGTTTAGGGCTATCCATTGTCC
>DATNRH010000672.1 GCA_036703605.1 Candidatus Obscuribacterales bacterium
GGCCTACTGCCGCTCATCTTTCTGAATCCAACTCAGCTGCAGCAGGACTTGTAGGAACTGCTCCTCGTTGCACCGACCTTTCATCACCGTGTGCACCCACTCTTGCACGTATAGATTAGACGTCTCCAGCGTGTAAAGATGCAGCTCCCGGAGAGCCCGGCATATGGCCACATAAAAGCAGATCTCTAGCGCGTCCGCGGCGCCTATCCGGCTCTGAATCCAGTTGAAATGCCTAAAGGTGGCCTCCACCATATCTCCGGCTCGCTCTATGGGGCAATAGAGATGGTTCTTGGCAAACAGCTTGCTTAGTTGAGCAGAAAGCGCCTCGATGTCTTTGTGTAGCATGGGCTCTGAGTGAATGGTCCACGTCCACTGGTGCTCTTGGGGTAAACGCATAAAGAGGGCTTGAGACGTGCGCCGCGCCATATAGGGCACAATATAGGGCGTTTTCCTCTGATAGGCGGCCATGGCGTACGCGGTTGCCCAGTAGGGCCACTTGAGCGGCTCCGCGGGCGGCGGCGAACTTTGGATAGTGTACGTGTCTGCAACTAAGCCGCTGCTAACCGGATCTCGGTATGCAGTGAATAGGTCGCTCTCCAGAAGGAGCTGGCGTGCAGTTGGGATCCGAGTGTCGTGGTACGGAAAGGAGCGCCCGTAATTGGGTATCTCGGCGTTGCTCTTGGCCATCCTATGCACCTTCAAGAACCCATAAGGATACAGCGTATCCTCTAGATACCGACACAGCTGCTGGCTTAACAAGGGTCGGCACCTCGCGTATAGCCACTTGATGAAGAACCCCAAATCAGAGCGCTGGTTCTGGTCCGACCCAATGTTCAGCTGGGGCATCATCGTCTCGTACTCGAGCACCTTGTAGTTGTCTAAGACGCCGCTGGCCGAGGCAAAGTCAAAGTCCCCAATCCTAACGCTGATACCAGGCAGGTTGGGCACGTAAAAGACAACCCCCTCATGGGGCATAGCATAAACATTGTACGAGGCTGGGTTATACTCGTTCGAGGTCGAGTGCACAAAGACGTTGTTGGGCTTCAAATCGTTGTGCCGAAAATTGGGCATCACCATATAAATAGCCTGCAGAGTCCAGGCCACCTGGAAGACAATCTGCATGAAATGGGCGTCAAATCGGGCCTTACCGCCATAGGCTTTGCGGAACCGATCGTAATACTGACCCACGTCGCCCATGTTGCAGTACTCGGTGTGAAAAGCAATGTACCGCTTGTACGGGGCCGCCTTGGTGGGTGTATTGGGAATAATAACCGGCTGCCCAAGGATCATACATATATGGGGGCTCGTCTTGGTTCCAACACAATACTCTGATAAAACGTGTTGGGTAATACACTGAGCGTACTCGTGCCTATAGG
>DATNRH010000673.1 GCA_036703605.1 Candidatus Obscuribacterales bacterium
GTGCAGAACCTGACTGGTATTGCTGAAGAACTACCCGAGCATCCAAGTATTGGCCCAAGCGAAGCTCCGTATTATCAGCAGGAAAATCACATTGATCGGCCAGCGCTTTAGCCGGAATGGAGCACTCAGCGTCCGCCAATCGCTCAAGCTCCTGCTGAAGCCTCGTTCTCGCCCAAGATGGGAACATCCAATTCTTGTGTTTGGCGACATAGCGCCCGCTGTTTTGCCGAGCTAATCGTTTGAGTAGGTCAACAATCACAGGACTATAGGCAACAGATTTCAAGACCACCGAGCCATACTCAAGCACCCGGAGATCCACCCATAACCCCTGAATCGTAAACCTCATCCTCTCGGGAGACTCAGGGCTCAGATCTTGCGCAATGGGGATCTCGGTTACCGGTAAAGTGGATTCGCTAGCAGACATGGTCTGGGGCACCAACGGATAGAGCCACTGCTTTAAAGGGACGTCATGCAGGATTGTTCTTTTAAGTTCGAGCAGCCCCTCAGCCGTGGGCGTTACGACCAAACCACTCAAATCGATCTCGACGGCACGAATCCCCAAGCGCTCAATCCGCGCTTGTTTCTCATCATGGACAAATGAAGTACAGGCGAACTCAATCAGCAGCGGGCCATCGCTCAGCTCTGCGAGCATGTCGGGTCTAAAGTCGCCCATCCACAGCTCTTCTTTGACCGATTCAAAATCCCACCAGGAACTCTGATCTTCAGAATCAGGGAGATGCCCTGGTTGTGGGGGCAGCTGCAATCCCAAATTTTCTTTCACGACCTGCTTGGCATATCGATGCAGAAAGCTTTCGGGCATTACTTCGCAGGGAACCTTCTGCGATGCATGAGAGAAATGGTGCATTCGTTGCTGCCCTTTGCGTGCGATTACAGATTCGTCGCACTCAATACATCGGCATCCGCATCCCAGGCCACGTTCTACTTCGCTTATTGAAACGACTCGGCCATTGGCGTCCACTGCAATCGTCATAGTCATTAGGCTTTCCTCTGG
>DATNRH010000674.1 GCA_036703605.1 Candidatus Obscuribacterales bacterium
GAAACCCACTACGACCGTCAGAATCGGCTGAAGGAAGAGACCTTAATCAGGTAAGTCAAAAAAGGTAAGTCAGAACGGTTGAGTTTTAAGTTTTGGGTAGTGCTCAAAATTAGTAGTGATAGCGGCACAAAACTTTTGATGCTTAAAGGTTCCAGCTATAAATAGCCTTACATCTTGAGCCCTACCAAGTTTTGATTACTCTCAGATGCTTTCAGATACTCTCAGAAGGATTTTAAGTAAAGCTCAAAGCTTTTCCCTTTGCCCATTTCCCCTCCCTAACTTCCTATGTTTTTCCTCGAAGAGCCCGACGACGAGTTTGACCTGAATATCGTGCCGATGATCGATGTCATCTTTGCGATTTTGACATTTTTTATTATTTCTAGCCTGTATTTGACACGTTCTGAGTCGCTGCCGGTGAACCTGCCCAAGGCGGCCAGTGCCGAGGTGCAGGAACGGACGCGGATTGCGGTGACGGTAGAAGCATCAGGGGATATTGCGCTTAACCGAGAGGCGATCGCCCTCGAAAACCTACAAGCGGGCGTACGCGATTTGATGGGTGCAACCCAGGAGTCGGTGATTGTCATTAATGCCGATGAGGCCGTGAATCATGGCCAGGTGATCGCGGTGATGGACGAACTACGAGAGATTGAGGGCGCGACGCTGGGAATTGCCACCGAGCGGGGAGATTAGGTATCAGGTCGGTATTGTTTGATGAATTGATATGGATGCAAAGACGGTGCAATCCCAACCCCTAGCTTTTTCTAAATCACCTATATCTCTTGCGCTGGGCCTGATGTGGGGCAGTGGCCTATTACTGCTCTGCCTGCTGGGCAGCCTTTTGCTGGGGGCGGCGGATATTGCGCCGGGAACGGTGTGGCAGGCTGTCTGTCACTTTGATGGCTCGACGGAGCATTTGATTATTCGTACGGTGCGGCTGCCGAGGGCCATTTTGGCGGTGGTCGTGGGGGCAGCGCTAGCGGTGGCGGGAGCCATCACCCAGGGGCTAACGCGTAACCCGCTGGCCGCGCCTGATATTCTAGGCATCAACGTGGGAGCGGCGCTGGCGATGGTGCTAGCGGTGTTTTGGCAGGGCAACGGTAGCTATGTGGGGTTTGCCTTTGGCGGGGCGGCGATCGCTGCCGTCACCGTCTACTGGCTGGGTTCCCTGGGCCGCAGCGGCCTCACTCCCCTCAAGCTCATCATTGCGGGAGCTGCCCTGTCCTATCTGCTGAGTTCATTGACCACAGGCATTCTCATTCTCAGTCAGCGCACCCTGGATGAAATTCGCTTTTGGCTAGCCGGGTCGCTGGCCGGGCAGGATATGGCCTCAATGCTCCCTATCTTGCCCTACATGGCCGTGGGACTAGCGGTTTCCCTGGCCCTAGGGCGGCAGCTGACGCTGATGAGCTTGGGGGAGGATGTGGCCCAGGGCTTGGGGTTGCAGACGGTTTGGGTGAAGGTGGGAGCGGCGATCGCAGTTGTCCTGCTGGCGGGCAGTGCTGTAGCCCTGGCTGGCCCCATCGGCTTTGTGGGCCTGGTGGTGCCCCACGTAGTACGCTTTGTGGTCGGGGTAGACTACCGCTGGATTTTGCCCTACGCCATGATTACCGGGGGTATTTTGTTATCGGTAGCTGATACCGCCGCCCGTCTAGTGATTCGTCCCCAGGAACTACCGGTGGGCATAATGACGGCGCTGGTGGGGGCACCGTTTTTTATCTATTTGGCGCGATCGAAGATCAAGCGATAGGGAATAAGTTCATGGTGGGCGGTGCCCCCTACGAACGTCATGAAGCAGTAAGAATTCCGGCGTTATTAAGGCGGTGCATCGCTGCGTGGAAGCACCCTACACACGTCCTTAAACCTTAAACCCAACACCTCAAACTCCTCCCCCATGTCCACCACCAAACCCTGGCTTTCCATCCGCTCCCAGCGATTTCCCGTCTCGTTTCGGGTCGATCGACGGGTGCCGATTGTGCTCTGCCTATTGACCCTGGTGGCGCTGCTGTCCCTGATCTTGAACGTTAGCCAGGGAGAATATCCGGTGCCGCCGCTGGAGGTGGTCAAAACCATCCTAGGCTTTTCGTCCAGCCCCGACGACACCTTTGTGGTGAATACATTGCGCTTACCCCGCGCATTAGTGGCATTGCTGGTGGGTATGGGACTGGCAACGGCGGGGACGATTTTGCAAGGGCTGACCCGCAATCCGCTGGCAGCTCCAGAAATCATCGGCATCAATTCAGGAGCTAGTTTGGTGGCCGTGGCGCTGATTATTTTGTTCCCGCAGGTGGCAGTGGGCTGGCTGCCGCTTGCCGCGTTTTTGGGCGGGCTAGGGGCAGCGATCGCCATCTATGTTCTAGCCTGGAACGGCAGCAGCACTCCCATGCGTCTAATTCTCGTCGGCATTGGCTTGACTTCGCTGACTGGGGCCTTCACCAGCCTGATGATTACCTTCGGCAATATCTACAACGTTAGTCAGGCCTTGGTGTGGCTCACGGGCAGTGTCTACGGGCGCAGTTGGGAGCACCTGTTGCCGCTTCTGCCGTGGCTGGCAGTGTTTTTGCCGATAACCCTAGGGCTGGCAAGGGATCTCGACACCCTCAACCTAGGCGACACCCTAGCTCAAGGCCTTGGTAGCCGAGTGGAGTACAGCCGCAGCCTGCTGCTGTTGTGCACGGTAGCCCTAGCCGGAGCCTCCGTCGCCACCGCCGGCACCATTGGCTTTGTTGGGCTGATGGCTCCCCACCTAGCCCGCTACCTCGTTGGCCCTTCCCACGCCGGACTCATTCCTACAGCAGCGCTTACCGGAGCCTGCATAGTCGAACTTGCCGATATCGTGGGTCGCCTCGCCTTCGCCCCCATCGAACTACCCTGCGGCGTGATTACATCTGTGATTGGCGCACCCTATTTTCTATGGCTGCTGTATCACACCCGTAACCCGTAACTCCACCCTAAACCCTAAACCTCAAACTCTAAACTATCCTCTTCCCATGCTCACCAACACCGCTACCCAAATAGCCCTCACCACTCGCAAACTGACCCTGGCCTACGATGGCAACACCATCATTCAGAGTTTAGATTTAGCTATTCCTCAGGGCCAGAT
>DATNRH010000675.1 GCA_036703605.1 Candidatus Obscuribacterales bacterium
CCTTGGATGGCGAGAACTGTTGGGAATATTACCCTCACGACGGTAAGCCGTTCTTAGAAGCGCTCTATTCGAGACTGAGTGAGCAAACCGGCATCAAACTGGTCACCGTGGGTGAATTTTTAGAGCAGTTTCCTGCCACAGAGCGCCTGCCCGCCGAGAACCTGCACAGCGGCTCTTGGGTGGATGGTAGTTTTACCACCTGGATTGGCGATCCGGCGAAGAACAAGGCTTGGGATCTGCTCACCGAAGCCCGTCAGGTCTTGGCCCGCCATCCCGAAGCCACAGAAGAGAACAACCCCGAAGCCTGGGAAGCTCTCTATGCCGCCGAAGGATCCGACTGGTTTTGGTGGTTTGGCGAGGGGCATTCCTCCAACCAAGATGCCATGTTTGACCAACTGTTCCGAGAACATTTGGCAGCCATCTACTATGCCCTGAATGAACCCGTGCCGACGGCCGTGCAGCAGCCGCTCGAAATCCATGCAGTGGGCGGCGACCACCTACCCATGAGCTTCATCCATCCCGTGATTGACGGCATTGGCGATGAGCAGGATTGGGATAAGGCAGGGCGCATTGAACTCGGCGGAGCCCGAGGCACCATGCACCGCAGCAGTGTCGTTCAGCGGCTGTGGTATGGCGTAGACCACTTAAACTTCTACCTGCGGCTAGACTTCAAGAGCGGTTCCAAGCCCGGTGTGGATGTACCGCCCGAGCTGCATCTCCTCTGGTTCTACCCCGATCGCTCCCTAAGTACCAGTCCTGCCCCCTTGGCCAATGTGCCTGATGAAGCGCCGGTCAACTATCGCTTCCACCACCACCTCGGTGTGAACTTAGTGACCCAGTCTGCCTGGTTCCAAGCGGCCACCGAGCACCATCGTTGGCAGGCCCACCCCTCCCGCGCCCAGGTGGGGATCGATCGCTGCTTAGAGATTGCCCTTCCCTGGGCCGATTTGCAGATGGTGGAACCTGATTGGCAGATACGGATGTTGGCTGTCTTGGCAAAAGACAGTTGCTACGACAGCTACTTGCCTGAACATCGGCTAATTCCGGTGAATGTGCCCTAGGGCGGCTCTAGATGCCGAACTGCGATCGCGCCTAGAGAAGCATCTGAGCCATCTGGTACGCGATCGCGATCCCTACCTGGCCACAGCCGGTTATTTTTTCATGCGGGACTATATCCGTCAGGACTTATCCCAGTGGGGATCGGTGACAGTTCAGGAGCGCCACACGTCTCCTCTGTCGATTCAAAATCTGATTCTGCATCTCCCCGGCCAGCGCCCTCAGGCCGAGCCTATCTTAGTCGGAGCCCACTATGACGCGGTACTCGGCTCCCCCGGTGCTGATGATAACGCCAGCGGTGTAGCGGTCTTACTGGAGCTGGCCCGCTGGTTGACCCAGCATCCCCCGGTGCGTCCCGTCATCCTGGTTGCCTTTGATCTCGAAGAATACGGCCTGCAGGGCAGTTACGCCTTCGTGGAAGAATGGCGATCGCACCAGCGTTCCCTACGCTTAATGCTGTCTTTAGAAATGCTGGGCTACTGCGATCGCACCCCCGGCAGCCAGCGCTATCCGCCAGGATTGGCGAGATTCTATCCCGATCGTGGCGACTTCATTGCCCTCGTGGGGAATCTCACCACCCTACCCGACTTAATCCGCCTTAGCCGCCACATCAACCGTAGCGGCACGTCCTGCCAATGGCTGCCGGTGCCCTTGCGAGGGCGCAGCGTACCCGACACCCGCCGCAGCGACCATGTGCCCTTCTGGGATGCGGGCTATCGCGCCATCATGGTCACCGATACCGCCAACCTGCGCAATCCCCACTATCACCAGAGCAGCGATCGCCTTCCTACCCTAGATTTAGACTTCCTTACCGGCGTATGCCAGGGATTATCCACGGGGTTAGCCGCACTATACTAGCCGCTGAACAATCTGCCGATCTAGATGCCAGCGCGCTGGGCCGCAATCGTCTGGCGCAGGGAATCGGTTTTGTTCAGAAGATCCGCTTGGGCGATCGCTTCCTGATCACCGCTGGCTAACCACTTCAGGTTTACCGTGCCTGCTTCCGCCTCCGCATCGCCCAGAACAAGACAAGCGATCGCCCCACTGCGATCGGCCCGCTTAAACTGCTTACCGAAGGCACTGCCGCTCAGATCCACCTCCACGGAAAAACCCTGGTGGCGTAGCTGCTGGGCTAGCTGAGCCGACTGCGCTTCCGCCTGTTTGCCCCGCGACACCAGATAAAAATCCAGATCCGGCAGCGGCGTTTCCTGCAACTGGCGCAAAAGAAGCGTCAGTCGCTCTAGACCAATAGCCCACCCCACCGCCGCCGTGTCGGGGCCGCCCAGTTGTCCCACCAATCCGTCATAGCGTCCGCCACCACATACCGTTGCCTGGGCTCCCAAATCCTGGGATACAATCTCAAAGGCCGTGTGCGTGTAGTAGTCCAGCCCTCGTACCAGACGCGGGTTGAGGGTATAGGCAATTCCCAAATCTGTCAGCAACTGCTGCACCCGATCAAAATGCTGCTTCGAGTCATCTCCCAGGTAGTCCAAAATGCTGGGAGCATCTGTGGCGATCGCTTGGGTGCGTTCGTCTTTGCTATCGAGAATACGCAGGGGATTGCGCGTCAGGCGTTCCTGGGAATCTGCATCCAGTTCAGCCTGAAACGGCGTGAAATAGGTCACCAGAGCATCGCGATAGTGCTGGCGATCGCTGGGATTACCCACGGAATTCAAATACAGCGTTAGTCCCTTAAGCCCCAAGGTTTGCAGCAGATCTGTTGCTAGAGCAATCACCTCTACATCAGCCCGGGGATCGCGACTGCCTAGCACTTCCACCCCTAGCTGATGGAACTGCCGCTGCCGTCCTGCCTGGGGGCGCTCATAGCGAAACATCGGCCCGGTATACCACAGCCGCTGTACACCACCCTGGGCATAAAGACTATGTTCAATAAACGCCCGCACCACCCCCGCCGTGTTTTCCGGTCGCAGCGTTAGAGAGCGATCGCCTCGATCGTGGAACGTATACATCTCCTTACCCACCACATCCGTGGCTTCGCCGATGCCCCGCTCAAACAAATCAGTTTGCTCAAAAATGGGCGTGCGAATTTCCCGGTAGGCCGACCGCGCCAAAATGTCCCGCGCCGTTATCTCCACCTGCTGCCAAATTCTGACCGCTTCCGGCAGAATATCCTGTGTGCCTCGGATTGCTTTGATCGTGCCCATGCTGCTTACTTACGCTCAACTGCCGCTTGGGGCTTGATCACATCCCAGTCCCCGTAGCGATCGCCATAATACGCTAAAACCTGCTCAACGCGGAGGTGAGATGCATCATCCGCCTCAGGCGTGTAGCGAATCCACAAGCCACCCACCTGGCTTTTGAGATAATCAAAGTCCTGAGAGGTTTGGGGTAATAGCCCAGCTTCCACACCCGTCACCTGCCGCAGGTGGGCCGCAATTTCGCGATACACTCCTAGGGGCAGATGGATACAACGGATTTGATAGGGGGGCTTAGTATCCTGCGCCGATCGAGCTTGCTTACCAGTCGCCATAATTCAGATGTCCTACACCTCGCCTTGGGCAACGCTGCTATCAACCACCGGCAAGGTGCAGCAGTTCACCTGATCGATGCAAACCTTTCCCCACTGCAGCGCCCAGCGCACCAAGGCTACCCGATTTCCCGTTGCCGTTTTGGTAAGAATATTGCTGACGTGATTATCCACCGTCCGCTTACTGATCTCAAGTTTCTCGGCAATTTCTTGATTGGTCAAACCTGAAGCAACCAAGTCAACAATTTGCAGCTCCCGCTCGGAGAGAACTCCTGACCCCTGAGATTCACCAACGCTCATAATCTCAACCGTGTATTTTTACTCACTGTACCTTCATTTTAAGGGGTGATAGGCAAATCTACTGACTGGGTTTAGGGGTTTTCATGAAGGTTCACCAAGGTTCACCGTTGCCTCGGGCATGGATGGGTCTGGCGCGATC
>DATNRH010000676.1 GCA_036703605.1 Candidatus Obscuribacterales bacterium
TCCACCACCTGAAGCGATCGCTGATGGCTTGCACCTAAGGATTCATCTGGCGGATGGTGCGTCCAGTTCGATAAGGCTGGCAAGGAACAGCGACGCTACAGTGCTGAAACTGCCCATAGGACACTACCAAATCCATAAGAGAACGCCCCCGGTCGGATAGACTGAGGGCGATCGCATCACGTCCTAATGGTCAAGCAGCCTTGCAACAGACTTAAGCAGCACACCGACAAAAATTGCTAGCGTCAGGATGATGGCTGTTGGCGAATCACCATGCTCAATCAACGGAGTCATATCGATAGTGATTGGATCGTTAGCGGGTTGCTCGGTGTACATTGGGCGAGTGTTCATTGAGTTATTGCTTGAGTTCGACCATTTCATCGTCAGCCATGAAACCGTCGAGATAGCCTCAGTTCTCGCTCATCTAGCGGCTCATTTAAGAGTGAGCTATATCTGAACCAAAACTGCTCCTATGACAACAACACAGCCTCATCCAATGGCCGCTACGCTCAAAGCTTCAACAACCGGATTGGACTTGATGGATAAAGCTCGTTGCAAGAAGGGATGGGCGAAAGCAGAGCAAGCTTGGGCTGATTTGGCGCATACGTCTCCAGCCACGCTAAAGCGGTTTTGGGCTGGGATTGCGATCGCTTCTTCTAGTTTTCGGGCTATCTGCAAGGCGGTTGGGATTGAAGATTGGGAGGCGATCGTAGAGTTTGAGGATAACTCAGAATTCCCGTCGCAAATCAGCGGAAAAAGACTATCCTTTGCGATTGCAGTCACCATCGAAGAGATCGATAAACACAAGCTGGACGCAATTGTTGCGCTGCTGAACCAGATAGGTAGAGATACATCAATAGGGTTTGTGGAAATCGACGACGGCAGCATCAGACTAATTTTAGGTGGCTCAGAAGATGCGCTCAATCGAGTTGAGGAGCTATTTCAGTCTGGAGAGTTAGCAGAGATCGAGGGCATTGAGGTTCAAGACGTTCACTTCCTACAGAAGGCTGAACAGGTTGCATTGCTGAGAAAAAACGGTGGTGAAGCTCAAAATTTAATGCGTGCCGACCTCAGAGGTGCCAACCTCAACTGTGCCGAACTCAGAGGTGCCAACCTCAACCGTGCCATCCTCAGCTTTGCCATCCTCAGATGTGCCAACCTCAGCGATGCCAACCTCAGCGGTGCCGACCTCAGCCGTGCCTACCTCAGCGGTGCCTACCTCAGCCATGCCAACCTCAACCATGCCAACCTCAACCATGCCAAGCTCAGCGATGCTTACCTCAGCGGT
>DATNRH010000677.1 GCA_036703605.1 Candidatus Obscuribacterales bacterium
TGAAAATGGTCAGCAGCAGCAACAGCAGGACGGCTAGGGTGGAGTTCAGATGGCGCTGAAATTGGCGGACACTGGCGACAAATTCAGAAAAATGCTGGGAGAGCGATCGCTTGGCCGTGCGCTGACTGGGCTGAGTAGCAAAAATCAGGCGATCGCCCACTTGGAGAGGATGGCCTTGCAGCACACCGGAAACCAAATCAAGCTGACTGTCGGCAGGGATGTAGTAGATCAACATACGATGGCGATCGTCCCATAGCCAGCTTAGGGGACGACCTAGCCAGGGATGGTCAGCGTCGATATATTCTTCATGGATCGGCCAGGTTTTTTGGAAGAGCTGCAGTTGTCCGATGGTGCGATTGCCTAGGGCCGCAAAGGCAAATACCGGAGCGGATAGAGCGGCAACGCTCATGGTGGTGTGATCCGGCAGGGTGCGATCGAGGCGATCGCCCAAGCTGGTGTTGAACAAACGGTTGATAATGCGAATGTGGGGATTGAGCACCCGCGCCTGGGTGAGGATGGCCAAGTTGAGGGCGTCATCGTTGGCTGCTAAGACAAGGGTATGGGCATCTCGGACACCGGCAGCGAGCAGAGTGGCCGCGGCCCGCAGGTTGCCCACGATGATATCCGATTGGAGGTCTGGAAGGTCTGGGGGGCGATCGCTGGCATGATCGGGGGGATGGTAGGCGGCGAAGGATGGATCAATGGGAGTATCGGTGACCCCCACTACAGCCGTGCCCTGCTGTTTGAGCAAACAAAAAACTTGATAGCCTGTCCGTCCTAAGCCGCAAATAATGATCTGAGGTTTCATATTGCTTAGCCCATGTGGGGCCAGGTGCTCAGGATAGATATCTATTGTCTAAGTGGGGGGAGAACCGTGGCTGTAGCTGAAAACACGAAGTTACAAAACTTTGATATTACGCTGATCTTGGTGGTTCCCATCCGGATGCTGGGCAGGATAGAAGAAACATGACACTAGCACCCCTCCCCTACTTGCCCTATGCGTCGTCCCCTTTCCAAAAGCAACATCCGCCCCAAAATTAGCACCATGCCCCGTCCGCGCTCTGAGTCGGCGGCTTTTCTAGATATCTATAAGCTGACGGTTGAAAAGAAGCGTTTAGAGCATGAATTGATTGCTCTGGATCAACGGCGACAGCAAATTTGCCAGCGGCTGGCTGTGCTGAACGAGCAGGTAAATGGCTTAGAAAATACTGTGGATCAACTGCGGCAGGAGGATGGTTCGCCTGTGCAAGCCGCGCCACCCGCTACGTACCATCGTTCTGAGAGCAACTCCACCTTTGATACGATCTTGCTGGACTACTGATCAGTAGGTAGACTCCATTCAATGGATCTGCCGGGTTTTGACTCTGCTCAACCTTCGTCTCGTCAGGATTTGAGCATTGAGCGACGTCGAAAGGCTTACCCCATCGTGATATCCTCCCATGGATAAAATCCGGTTAGACGTAGATGCAGGATCGTCGCCAGCAAGGCCCCAATTTGTATCTTGGCGATCGCTCCTACTCGTTCTCGTTGTGCGACAGTAGAGCCATGTTCCGTCACGTTGAGTCATCCCGATGCATCAGGTTTTAGTGATTGTCCATCAAGACACCTCAAACCCCGGCCGCATTGGCCAAGTTCTCCGGCACCAGGGCAAACATCTGGATGTGCGCTGTCCAGCTATCGGTGACGTGTTGCCCCAGACCCTGGATGCCTACGATGGAGTGGTGGTGTTTGGTGGGCCGATGAGTGCCAATGATGACCAGACGCTTCCCTTCATTCGCGATGAGCTGGACTGGATTGAAACCGTTGCCTTGCCAAGCGATCGCCCCTATCTGGGCATCTGTTTAGGCGCGCAGTTGCTGGCGCGGGTGCTGGGAGCGCGGGTGGCTCCCCATCCCCAAGATGTGCGAGAAATTGGTTATTTCCCGATTACGATGACGTCCGACGGGCAAGACGATTTTGGGCGATCGGCGCTTCATGTTTTTCAATGGCATGGGGAAGGATTTGAGATTCCCGCCAACAGCGTACGTCTAGCCAGCGGCGGCACGTTTCCCAACCAAGCGTTCCGCCATGGCGATCGCGCCTACGGGCTACAGTTTCATCCTGAAATTACCCGCGACATGATTGACCTATGGACAACCAAGGCGGCGGATCAATTGCACTTGCCCGGTGCCCAACCACGTCATCTGCAATTCCAGCACCATGATTGCTACAGTGGGGCGATCGCCCTGTGGTTAGAGGAATTTTTGGATAACTGGCTGGATGCCGATGCCTGTTCTGCTGCTGCCTAGTATCGTAAGACAGAAGAACGAAGACAGAAGAACGAAAAGAAATTCCAGGACACACAAGCCGCCTTAGTCAATAGGCGGGTTACGTCCGCCTCAGAGTCCTAGGGCTTAATCTAGCCGGTGGTGATGGGCGAAATTCCCTCAGGACGACCGACAAGGTTTACGATCGCCGTCGCAGTTGCGATAGACCTAGCCGTAGCCATGCTCAGCGAGAAATGCAGCGGTAATCGGACTGTCTTGGGTCATGGTCGTCATGGCATCCAAGGATTGCAGGGCTGCTGAGGAGTTGCTGGGGGCAAGGCGGAGAAACTTTTCTACATACTTACCTAAAACATCGCCTTCTAGGTTGACGCGATCGCCCGGCTGCAGAGCGTGAAGATTGGTATGGGCATAGGTGAGGGGAATCACGGCTACCCAAAACGTAGTCCCCTGGGCATCGCAGTCTGCCACCGTCAAACTCACGCCATTGATGGCAATACTGCCCTTGGGCACAATGTAGCGCGAGACCCGAGGATCCTCGACCCGGAAGACCATTTCCCAAGAGTCGTGGGTTTGGGCGACCGAGTCTAGATAGCCGATGCCGTCAATATGCCCGGTGACGAAATGCCCGCCCAACTTACTGCCCACCCGCAGAGAGGGTTCGAGGTTCACCCGTGCTGTGCCCTGAATGCCTCGAAGGCTGGTGCGCTCCAAGGTCTCGGGGGACGCATCGGCAAAAAAGCCCGTTGCCCAATGATGGGTCACGGTGAGGCAAATGCCATCCACCGCCACGCTATCACCGAGGGACAAATCGGCAAATACCCAATCGGGCGTGGTGTCATCCCAGGTAATCTGTAGGCGATCGCCCTCCACGGGGGTGAGGGTGCCCAAGGTTTGCACTAGTCCAGTAAACATAGCAACTGATGCCTAAATCTGTCCTGCTGGGGTCTGCACGGAAAATGGGTCTTGAACCAGATTCCTGAGCTATAGGTATTAAAAAAGGCGAGTCACGAAGAACTCACCCTTTTTAATCTACGGTCTGATAAGTTGATAACGGGCCAGGAGGGATTCGAACCCCCGACACCGTGGTCCGTAGCCACGTGCTCTAGTCCACTGAGCTACAGGCCCTCGCTCAGAAACTAATACTACCACAGGTTCTTAAAAGATGTCATCTAATTTTTCAAATTTCTTGGACGGGTCGGCGGCCAAGGTTGCGGCAACCTCCCTCACCCATCTCGATGCCCAGGGCCAGGCGCAGATGGTAGATGTGTCTGACAAGTCGGTGACCCTCCGACGGGCGATCGCCACAGGACGGGTGCGTATGATGACCGCGACTCTGGAGACGATTCAGGCGGGCAATGCTCCTAAGGGAGATGTGTTAGGTACGGCCCGCCTCGCGGGTATCATGGCGGCGAAGCAAACGGCGATGTTGATTCCCCTTTGCCATCCCCTGCCCCTGCAAAAGGTGGAGGTGACTCTGGAACCTGATCCAGACCTGCCGGGGGTAGTGATTCGGGCGGAGGTGAAAACTAGGGCAGAGACGGGGGTGGAGATGGAAGCACTGACGGCGGTTTCTGTAGCGGCGCTCACCCTTTATGACATGGCGAAGGCGTTGGAAAAATCCATGGTGATTGAGGATATTCATCTGGTCAGCAAGACCGGCGGTAAATCGGGGGACTACAGCGCTGGCTAGAATTGCAGGGATGTGCCACCCTGAGTGAAGTTAACCGCGTCAATGTTCCAATCGGGATGTTGGGTGAGGGTGCGCTGGAGGCTGCCGAAGAGTGCTGTTTGCTCGCAGAGGGATAGTGCTTCAAGGGAGCGGCGAGACTGACTCGACAACCGGATATCAAGGGTGAGGGTGCGATCCTGGTGCTGGACACGATAGCCGAGCAGGCTGAGTTCATCCGGGGTTTGGGTCGCCAACAGATAATCTACGGTGGCAGCCAGGGCTGTGTCCTTGGGAACTGAGAGGGGCTGGGGTGCAAAGTCGAGACATTGGTCATCCAGGAGATATAAGGTGATGATGGTGGTTTCCACTGGATTTTCCACCGTGGTTTCCACCGTGTCCTCCATCTCTGATGGGGATGATCTAGGAGGGCTGAGGTCTTCAGATAAGGGCTGATCGGCAGTAGGTTCTGGAGAGCGATCGCCCTCAATGACCGCGCAGCTACTGAGGAGTCCTACTATTCCTAGGGTGAAAATCCAAGCGATCGCTCCCCGATGGACTGAATGCATCTTTGTATCCCTCATCTGTCTAACAACTTCCCGCAGATCCTGGCCACTCCTGTTCCTAGGCTACCAGGGGGGATGATCCAGGGACGAACCGCAACACCAGTGTCGAGCAGACCTCCGAAGACCGCTTCAGGATAACGCGACAAACGCTACAGTAGATCTGCGATAGAGCCGCGATGTTTATAGGCTGACCATGAGTAGTGCTTCCGAACATGACTATGTAGACCCCAGATCTGGCGCAACACCGGAGGGGGGCGATGCCCAGGGTGCCACACCACCAGGCGGAGGAATTCCAGTCCAGGGTGATGACGATCGCAACTGGGCTGACCCAACCACCCGAGATAGCGATCTGGGAGACACCTCGCTCCAGGCAGCGATCGCTGTGGATCTGAAACCGCCACAGATGCACACCACCGTTCCGCCCCTCAGCCTCGTGGAAACGGCTTTTTTATCCAGCGCGGCTGGATTAATTTGGCTGGTGAGCTACTACCTCAGCCTCAGCCCCTGGATGCGCATCTTTTTTCCTACCCCCATCGCCTTGGTCTATCTGCGCTGGGGCGGCCGGGCTGCTTGGATGGCGGCGCTGGTGACCAGCTTGCTGCTGTCGGTGCTCATGGGCCCCTACCTCAGCTTGCTGTTCTTCATTCCCTACGGTCTCCTAGGCGTCCAGTTGGGGGCATTGTGGAAACGCGGTGCGCCTTGGAGCGTGTCCATTGGTTTGGGCACCCTCATTTCAACCCTCAGCTTTTTCTTCCGCATCTGGCTGCTGTCGATTTTCCTGGGGGAAGATATTTGGCTGTATCTGACCAATCGCATTGCTGATTTTGTGGATTGGATGACCGCCATCCTCGTTAGTTGGGGCATTCTGGGCATTGGTGCCTATGGCCGCCCTGATCTCACCTTGGTGCAGCTTCTCACCTTGGGCGCAGTGATTTTGAGTGATTTAGTCTATCTCTTTACGGTGCATCTGGGAGCCTGGGTGTTGCTCAGCCGTCTTGGTAACCCCATCCCCGATCCGCCGGAGTGGGTGCAGATCTTGCTAGAGGAGGAAAGCTAGGCGTGGGGGCGTTGATGGTGCGCAGCCACACCCAGCTTGCGGTCAGTGAGTCATGGTTGCGACAGGCCTGGGGGCAAGGGTGGCAGTTTGTCTGTCTATTAGGCTTTACGGAAACAGCCCTGTTGCCCGGCATCTCAGCGGCGGGCGCAACCCCTGAGGATCGCCAGTTCACCGCGATCGCCGATGCCGAGTTCCTATACCACGGTCCCCAACCGCAACCGCGATATCCCTTGCCACCACTCCAGGCAGGTGCATCGCCGGTTTTGATCTCTCGGGCCGTGATCGCTGCCCAAGACATGCCGTTAACGCTAGTGAACACGGGGCTGCACCATCCTCCCCCAGCTCCCCATGTTGACCTAGGAGGAACTCCAGCCGCCTGCGTGAGCCAAGGGCAAGCCCTCGACGTAGCCACAGTGCAGCATCTGTTTCACCAAGGATTAGCCTGGGGCGATCGCTTAGCCATGACCCATGCCGATCGCTGCATCCTCCTGAGTGAATGCGTGGTAGGCGGCACGACAACGGCCCTCGCGGTGCTGCTTGGGCTAGGCTGGCCGGTGACCGGTATGGTTAACAGCAGCCATCCCACCTGCAATCACGCCCAAAAACAAGCGATCGCCCGCCAAGGACTCGATCGCTGGCGGGCGAGAATGGGCTGGAGCGAGTTACCGTCTCCGGGACAGATCGATCCGCTGCAGGTGGTGGCTGCTGTGGGCGATCCTATGCAAATTGCGGCGGCTGGGATGGCGATCGCCGCCAGTCGCCACCGATTAGTCTTATTGGCGGGCGGCACCCAAATGCTTGCTGTCTATGCCCTGGCCCAAGCGATCGCTCAGTACCATGCCGTAGCCTGGCAGCGCCATCGCATCATGGTGGGTACAACCCGCTGGGTGGTGGATGATCCCACCGGCAACACCATTGGCTTGGCCAACCTGCTGCAAGCTCCCCTGATTTCAACCAACCTCAGTTTTGCCACATCTCGCTATGCGCAACTGCGGGCCTACGAACAGGGCTATGTCAAAGAAGGGGTCGGAGCGGGAGGTAGTGCGATCGCTGCCTATCTCAATCAAGGCTGGCAACAGCCCCAACTGCTGGAGGCTATCGAGCAATTGGCTGCTCAGCTAGACCATGCGACTAGCCCCCAGATTTCGTTGAACTAGCCAGGGTAGGAGCAGCTAGTGACACCTACTCGATCAGTAGGTAGACTCAACGCAATGGATCTGCCGGGTTTCAACTCCGCTCAACCCTCGTCTCATCAGAATTTGAGCATTGAGCGATGTCGAAAGGCTTGCCCATCGTACCGTTAGCTATGGATGCGCTTGGATAGCAACTGCTCTTCTAGGGCAGCAATGCGGTTATAGGCGGCGGTCAACTGGGCCGTTAGCCGCTGAATTTGCACATCCGGAGAGAGCGATCGCTCCCCGGTGTAGCGATCAGAGTTGGAATAGCCTTCATCAATCAACACATCTTTATAGTCGAAGTCTGGATCGAGCCCAGCCACGCTACGGTGCGAATGATACCCAGGACTATCATTGAGGCTGACCTGACTTTTATCAGAGTTCGAGGTTTTTAACTTAGATAGGATTTCTGAGGTCTTACTATCCAGTCGCTCAACGATCTGATGTAGTGCGTCAACCTGCATATGTAAGGTATCGACTTGCTGGTGGAGTGGATCCATGTGACGCCATTGTGGGTGTATTCGTTCATCCCATCATAGGAACGGATAGGGCAAAACAGGGGTTATTCCTGAATCATTTAACCTTTGGATCCAAGCTATGTTGAGAGTCGTAGAAGAGCGATCGCGCCTAGCCCCTGCATGTGTTTGATCAAAGGCATTGAACCGAGAGTTTGCATGGATTTACACTGTAACGAAATCTATATCTCGACCCCACAAAGATCGCCGATGATCAGCCCAGAAGTGGTGGATGAAGGATCTGTTGAAATCTTTTGCAAGCCCAGGTTAGGCGTAGCTTTCTAAGCAGTTTTACTGAGTGTTGAGATGGGTGTTATCCATAACTTTCTGAACGAGATGAACGTAGTTCTGAGCCAGCCAGAATCCTACCAAAATGACGCACGATTCGCAGATGAATCTATTAAGGGCTAAGTCTTGTAATGGTGTTCAAATTGGATCAGCACTGGGCTTAATCTCGGCAACTTCGGAAGGTCAGAGGACTGGTTTGTGTCTCAGTCTAAAATCTGAAGATAGCGGGTTGACTATGTATAAGTACTCATAAGATGAAAGGCTTCCCTATCCTCTCAGATCCTGTCATACCAGATAGGCAGTGGTCGATCAACAAGGCAAAAAAAATCCCCAGCACGGTTGCCGGGGGATGATCTCAGGGTGCATCTACCATTCCCATTTCCTCACGTATAGGAAGGGGATCCGGAGAGTCTGCCCATAAGTTTTCAACTTAGTTTCCAAGTCGTTTTCAACCCAGGTTTCAACCTTATGCTCACAATCCATGGGTTAGGGTTCCGCAGGGCAAAGGCTGGGGCTTTCTCCCACAGCTAGGGTCACACAGCCAGCATAGTCTCCTGCAGGGGTATCACCGGGTGTAAAGACCACCAAGGCTTCTGTCCCCGAGGCGTCAAATTGGCGAATCATCAGGTTGCCGCCCCAATAATCTACATCGGCCACGCTGCTCAAGGGATAGCTGGAAAATTCATCCGGCAGGGGGCGATCGCCGGGTAGCTGGGCTCGGTAGAGGGCATAGCCGCCAGGCTGTGGGTCAATAATAAAGACAGCGCTCTGGGTGGTGAGGGCACAGTAGTCGAGCTCCACGGCCACGGCGATCCGCTCGGTATACAGATCAATGCTGGGCTCTCCCACCACACGACGGGCATTCATCACCTGTTCATCAGCGATGGTCAAGGTGGAGCAATCCACGCCGTCGATAAGGTTGATATTCCAGTCGCGCACATCAATATTAACGGTGCTATCTCGCCAGCGCCCGCGCAGATGGGTGCCATTTCGCCGGACTTCAATCTGGGCTAGACCTTCCGGATCGCCGGGAGGGGTGATGTCCATGCCTGGCTCGGTTGGATCAGCAATATCGCCTGCCAGTACCCTACTGGGCGATCGCCCCGACACAATGTCATGGCAGTTAAACCCCTGGGTTTCCGTACTCATGGCGTTAAACGGCCCCAACATCACCGTAAACTGATACTCATTAAAGCGACGAAAGGGCCAAGCAGCGGTGAGGTTGCAGGACGGCTGAGCACAAACGCAGGCAAAGACTGGAATATCGGGATGTTTGCCCTTCCATTCTTGAATGATCAGGGCAAGATCGACGGATTCGCCAGATGCGTAGCGGGCGGTGGGCACTCGTTCACTGGCGATCGCTCCACTGGTGATGACCCCAAGGCTGCCTAGCCCTACGCCAATCCATCGTGCTAGTCGTACACTGAGTGGTGTCATGGGAAAGGATCTCCGTTCAGGTATGAATGTGTTCAGATACACCTTGATATCGGGTGATTCTTGACCGAGAGCTATGGGTTTCAAGCCACGCCCATCTGAGGCGATGGGGCGACCATCGAATCTCTCTGTCTTGCAGACCGGAGAGAAGGTTACAAGAATGACGTGCCCGACGCTCATCCTGCTGGGCTGGGTCATGAGATCGACTCAGTCAGCTAGCTGCCCCGATCATCGCGTTTTGCCCGATTCTACAACTCATCTTGCCCATGGATCAGAAAACGACAATGGATAGGATCAACCTCGCGGTTAATGGTACGCTGATGCGCGGTTTGGAGCTCAATGGCAATTTGCAAGCCGTTGATGCTGTCTTTGTGCGCGAGGCGGAAACAGAGCCCTGCTATCGGCTTTGGTCAATTGGCGATCGCCACCCGGCTATGCTGCGGGTTGCGGAGGGAGGACGAGCGATCGCCCTCGAAGTGTGGGCGGTGCCCCGCCAAGGGTTGGCCCAAATTTTACTACAAGAACCCCCAGGGCTTTGTATCGGCAAGGTGACCCTAGGGGACGGAGAAGAGGTGCTGGGGGTTTTGGGTGAGCCGATTCTCTGTGAGGGCCAGCGAGAGATTACCCAGTGGGGTGGTTGGCGGGCCTATTGTGCCCAAGCGTAGCCCTTGTCCCATGGGTGAGGACATGCAGAAACCTTGGAGATGTTCAACCTAGGAACGTTCATCTAGGATGATGTCTTAGCCAACCTGGCTACAGCTCTATGGTTTACCTAATTTTGATACAGGATAGTTGTATGCTGCGACCCTTTCATGTGGCATTTCCAGTGCAGGATCTTGCCCAGACCCGTCACTTTTATGAAGAGATTTTGGGCTGTCGGGTAGGACGTACGGCCGATACTTGGATTGATTTTGATTTGTTCGGCCATCAAATCACCGCCCACCTCAGCCCCAACGATACCCCGTCGCCGTCAGCCAATGCTGTGGATGGGCGATCGGTGCCCGTGTGTCACTGGGGCGTTATTTTGGACATGGAAACCTGGCAATCGTTCCGCGATCGCCTCCAGTCCCATGGCATCACCTTTGTGATTGAACCCTATATCCGCTTTCAGGGCGAGGTTGGGGAACAGGCAACGCTGTTCTTTTTGGATCCTAGCGGCAATGCTCTAGAGTTCAAAGCCTTTAGAGACGATGCGGCGATATTTGCGACAGACTTATAGATTCCCTAGGGACAGTCGCGGTTTTCGACGCTGCCGTCTGGCATGATGGTGTTGCAGAGAAAGGCTTGACTGATGTCCGTGCCATCGAGATTAGCAGAGTTGAGATTGGCTTCGTTGAGATTAGCGTTGCGCAAATTGGCATTGCGTAGATTGGCACCACGAAGGTTCGTCCGCACTAGGAATGCCCCGCTCAAGTCTGCGCCGCCTAGATCTGCCCCGCTTAGGTTGGCACGGACGAGAATGGCCCGCTGCAGTTTGGCATTGCTCAAGGTAGCTCGGCTGAGGTTGGCTTCAAACAAGAAGGAGTCGCTAAGCCCCGCCCGCGATAGTTCTGCAACGCTCAGGTTTGCGCCCTGGAGTTTGGCACCGAGAAATTCTGAATCGGCGAGTAAGGTTTCCCGTAGGTTGGCCTGGGCCAAAAACGTAGCGTTTAGATTAATGCCGCTCAATTCTGCCCGACTGAGGGAAATGACGGTGTTGGATTCTGAAATTAGGCCTGCCTCATAGACAAACTGCAGCAACAGCGCTTTGTAGGCGTTATCCAGCGATCGCAAGGTCAGTAGGGTGCGTGCTCTAGCAAGATCCCGTTGTTGGGAAGTGGCAGGGGAGGTTAGCAGCCCCTCGTCAATGGAGACCACCATGTCATCAATGTAGCGATCGAGAGTGTCTTGCTGAGCGCGATCGATCGCCATCTGATCGATCTGCTGCTGTTCGGCAACTTGGCGCTGCACCACCTGTTCTTGTTGCTGGCTAACGCGAGCGTTGAGGTACCAAACCCCAATCAGCAGCGACAGGGGCAAAATCAGAAGCTCTAGAACATTCCACAGTGTTTTATCGCGAAATCCTGTCCATCGCCAATCTCGTCCCGCTGTTTGAGCTGGATCCTCTGGGTTGGATGACCGCAGTGGGACGTTGAGTTTTCTATGGTTCTGATGCCCTGCCATGATAATTCAGGTGAGTGTGAGCAATGTCGATCTTGGATGGCCTCAGCAGTCAGCAACCCTGGGGCATGGGGAGGCCAGGTAGGGGGTGCGATCGCCCTCGCTGATCTCTCCTAATCATACTGTGTCAAAATCGCCTTCGTTGAGAGTTGGTGCGAAATGTAAAACTGTCCTACTTGACACTCCCCGTGCTAAAGCGATGGGGATTATCAGGTTGATGGGAGTTCCGTCAGAAGTATAGAGGTTTAGATCCCAACGCTTGGGGCTTAATCTTAGGATCATGGTCTTGGGATCATGCTTGATTTAAGGCTTTTGCTATAGCATCATGGTCCATTGATGTATGAGATAAAGCACGAGTAAATGGACTGGATAGAATCCATAGAACCATCGTGCCTTTGCTCCTACCTCATGGTTGGTCATATGAAACAACAGGGGAGCGATCGTGGCAAACCCCTGAATGCGGCCATAGCCTGGTAGGGCATAGAGAATCATGGCATGGAGTCCTATCCAACATAACCACCATAGAACCGTGGGTTTAAACCGGCTACCAAAGGCAATGACGGCAATACCATAGCTGCCATAATCGACCGCCAAAAATCGCGCTGCCATAGCTCCAGCAATCCAAATGGGCAGCATGATCCGGGGAAACATGCGGGCTAAGCGTAGGCAAACTAAGCCAATGGACAACGTAAATAAAATATTGAAGTCGTGATAGGGCGGGAGATTGAAGGCTAGTTCATAAATGGGTTGAGATAAAACACCTAGCAATAAGAGCCGCACGCCGTAGAGCACCACATTATGAGTATGGCGCTCACCCTGGACTAAGAGCCAGACAAAGAGCGGTAGGCTCAGTCGCCCAATCTGCCGAAGGATCATACATTGGGGAAAGAAAATATCCCCCACGTGATCAATGACCATCAATAGTGCAGCAAGCAGCTTGATGTCGTAGTTTGTGAAAATTCTTGGCAAGCTCACCATGGGCGAGAGAAACCCTTGATTCGGGTGTTCATAGGAATGAAACGGTTTCAGCCTATGACGTGCCAGATTCTGTATGGCCGAACGATGGGCTCTATCTACAGGGTGTAGACGTGGCCCTGTGGGCAGATGGAAGACATTCCCCAGAAGCAACATCCGCCTTGTTCTGCGATGGCAGATTTAGGCGTGGTATGTTGTTTTGGAATGACAGTGGGGCCATCAACTCAGGAAACGGAAACTATCGTCTCAGCCCCATGAATGATTTAGGATGAGTTGAAAGAGTGTGAAAGAGCGCTATGCGATCGCTCTTCAACGGCATTCAGACCACCGCTCTCCAGCAGAATTCTAGCTTGTCACGACGCTGTTGATGCACCTGATGGTGGTCGAACCCACACCTTGAGCCCTCAGATTGAGTTCTCAAATTAAGTCCTCAGTTCCTGCCAGGATAACACTTCAGGTAGGATGCTCAGAGGACTCTCTATCGTCTTGCCTTTAGCGGATAATTTGGGGATAGCGGGTGATAGTCTAGGTAGTCCTCCTGGTTGAATACCTAGATCTTGAGAGTTTGATGACATACATTCGTCCATGGGGCAGATTGCCTAAGGAGCAATCTTGACCAAAATTGAAAGACTTGGGTATAGAACCGATCATGGTTGCGATCGCTCTCCTGACATGAGGAACCTATCGGTTGACTGACATTAAGGTGTGCTGTGGGTTCAATCCACCTATGTTTTTACTGATCCGCCAGTCCCAGGTTTTGATCAGGACAAATGGTGACATCCCTGCCTTTGCCAGTCTGGGAAAACCGATAGTCCAGCTTGGATAAACGACCAGTTCAGGTTGTCTAGGGCACAACCTCAGCTTTCGTTGTACTGTTTTAGAACAGAATAGGAACAAGGATGTGTTGAGGACAACGGGTGATCGCCTTGGAATGATCCATGCCCTCATGGTTGAGTAAACAACAAGACGTATGCTAAGTTTCAGCGATTTTTTTACAGCCTGTGCCGGTACTTGGACGACCGAACGCACCTATCATTATGTGTTGGATGGCGAAGTGGAGCGATCGTATACTGAATTTCGGGCCATGCCCCTAGGTTCTGCCGACAAACAGCGCATCCTCAGTCGGTTTACGCCCTTGGATGAACAGCAGGCTATTGCTGGTCGCGATCGCTGTCCAGGTTTTGCCATAGCGTTTGAAACCCGCTCAGAAACGGGGGAAGAAGTATTCATGAGCCTCAAGGCCCTGTTTGTGCCTGATCATGTGGCTCAGCACTATCATCTCAACTCTGCGCCGCCCCATCTACCCGTAGCATCCCACTATCCCAAGGATCCAGAATTAATTGAGGGCGTTTATCTCCGCAATGAAGGGTATTCTGAAACGGGGGCGATCGCCGGTCGCTTTACCTATCAGCCCACGCGCCAAACCCTAGAGATGACCACCTACTACAACCGGTCGGTGGCGGTAGATCAGATGCGATTTGTATCGCCAGAGTTGCGAATGCGCACCATCGTGACCTACCAGCGCCCCACCGATGGCGAGATTCCAACGGTCGTTGATCTGATGGGATTTGGGGTTGAACGCAAGTCCACTACTAACTGATCATGGCCCGTTATCATCTGACCCGTCGAGAATTTTTGTGGGGTAGTGCTGCTCTTGCCCTCCAGCTAGCAGGATGCGGCGGTCAGGAGCGATCGCCCCTGGTGGTTGCTCTGCTCGAAAACTCAGTTCCCACTGAGCTGATTCAGGAATTTACTCGGCGCATCGGCCGTGGCACTAAGCTCGACTTTGAACCCATCGAGCAACTTCAGGATACCTTTCGTCGCCTACAGACCCTAGAAGCCAATAGTCCTAACATTCCCGACTGGATGACCCTGGGGGATGCTTGGCTAGCCGCAGCCATTCAGCAAGACCTGATCCGCCCCATCGCAAATCTGGAAACGTTGGACGCCTGGGCCCAACTGCCGCCTCAGTGGCAGGCGCTGGTACGCCGCGATCGCCAAGGAGCCCCCCAACCTGAGGGTGATATTTGGGCAGCCCCCTACCGCTGGGGTAGTTTAGTGTTGGTCTACTCGGTCGCGGCGATGGAGAAGCTGAACTGGGTACCGAGTCAATGGGAGGATTTGTGGCGACCTGACTTGCAGGGACGGATTTCGGTGCCCGATAGCGCCCGCGTGGTGATTGGGTTGATCCTGAAACAGTTGGGACAGTCTGCCAACCAGGTTTCGTTGGATGAAGCGGCGGTGGCAGACCGGCTGGCAGCGCTGCATCAACAGATGCGGTTCTACAGTTCCGATGCCTACCTAGAACCCCTGCTGCGGGACGATACCTGGCTGGCCGTAGGCTGGTCTACGGATGTCTTGCCGTTTATCCAGCGCGATCGCCGCCTGAAGGCCGTGATCCCTGATGCCGGAACGCTGCTGTTTGCCGATCTCTGGGTGCAGCCGCGCAATGCTCCCACGCCGGGAGAGATGGCCATGGAGTGGATTGAGTTTTGCTGGCAGCCCGACATTGCCGAGCGGATTACCACCCTGAGTCTGTCAACCTCACCCCAGCTCCAGCCCAGTGACCCCGACGCGATCGCTTCGGTGGTGGATACCAGTCCCTTGCTTTGGCCAGGAGAGGCGGTGATAGAGCGGAGTGAATGGCTAGCCCCATTGCCTGAGGAGGCGATCGCTACCTACCGAGATCTGTGGCTTAAGGTACGGAAAACGGGTTAGAGGGGGTGAAGCTGTCGAAGCCTGTGGCTGGATCTAGAAATAGGCCGCAGGACGACAAGGTTGGTGTTGCTGCAGATGGTTCCAGCTCCTCTGCATCCGGCAAGGGGTCACAAAGATACGCCGCCAGCAAGCTGGTGCCGCTCAGGCTGCGGCTAAAGACCCGAAGCTGGTAGCCAAAGGCCTGGGCCGCCTGCCCAAAGTAGAGCACAAAGGCGTAGCGATCCATATATCCCAAGTTGGGATTTTGCCATGCTGCTTGGTTGACCACCAAGTCAACGCGGCGGGGGGTGCCATCTTCGCCGGTGTAGGCAATCCAGTCGCTCAAGATTTTGCTGTTGTGCTGATCGCTTGCCCACCACAGGCTAGGATCTGTCAACTCATCTTGGAAAATGGTGGCGGAGGTCAAAATATAGGGCGAGTCTGGCGGGGTCTCTGTGTCCAGCAGGCTCAGCTCGGGGGCGTTGGGGATCCGTTGCCAAACGGCTAGCGCATCTAAACCATAGGCAGCGATCGCCCCGGTAACTATGTTGCCCACGCTGATCACGCTACCAAGTAGGAAGGTACGGCAAACAAGCTTATGCCATTGCGTCATAGGTTTTGTGGGGGAACGGCGGATGGTCAAACATGTCAGTACCCCAGACAGACGATCGCCTTGGATGCCCTAGGGAGCGATCGCCTGCAACCCTAGAGATAGAAGGCTAGGGGCTAGAGGCTTTGACGTTGCGTCAAAACCATGAGTTCCTAGGCATCCATCAACCTAAGCGGCGTCAATGAGATCCAGGGGCACAAAGCACTCCTGGGGCAAGAGAATGGGCTTCTGGGCAAATACAAGCTGTCCGCGGCAGGTTTCTCGATGGATGACCACCCCAATGGGGCGCTGTACCTGTTCCACATGTACTTCATAGTACGTGCGATAAATTTGTCGAGCGGCTTGAAGCACCGCTGGATCCAGTAGGCTCGAAAAGTCATTCTGCATGGCCGCACTGTTAGACAGATTAGGCGGCATTACCGCGTCCACTGTCCCCTCGGGTTGTCTATGTTGTGAGGTATACACCACCGATCTCATTCCCCCGTCGTGAGCTAGACTTTAACACACCCTTCTGATGGTCAGGAAGGGCAATCTCAACATTTAGCGTAAAGGTTTTGACACAAACGTCTATACCCGCCATCAGTGTATCAACCGAATCCAAAAGGCGGCCTTTTTCTGCATAAAAAAAGACGTACGGTTGTACGCCTTGTTAACTATGATACGTTCTCTAGGAAATCAGCCTCCGGACTATGGCCGACAAGGCTGATGGGGACAAGAGCTAGTGGTGGTGGTGCCCATGATCATGCCCGTGGTCGTGCCCATGATGGTGATCATGGCTATGACCATGGTGAATATGCACCGTTTGAGCTTGGGCGATCGCCAAGGCTGGCTGGACGACCCGAGCCTGTTCAGACAGCAGGGCTTCGATGTGGGGATGGGCCCACTCCGCCGCCATTTCTAGGAAGGCCGGATGGTCATTGGCGCAGGACAGTTGAACGTAGGTGACATCTGGACGCTTGCGCCGCAATCCTTCGATGATATGTTCTACATCCAGCAGGGTCTCATGGTTTTCGGTAGCAAAACCGATGGGCATGAAGACGATCGCCGTTGCCCCTAGATCCATCAGATTTTTGGCTGCCTGATCGGCGGTGGGCTGCGTCCATTTAATCAATGGGGTTTGGTGATTCAGCCAGCCGACGGAAATTAAGGGATAGCGGTGAATTAGTTGCTTGCGCACCAATTCATACAGCGCTTGGCTTTCATCAATGCCAGAGGTGAAGCCCTTGGCCTCGTGGGGGCAGCCGTGGTTCATCAACACGATGCCGGTTTGAGACGGCAGGTGGGCGGCGGCTAGGTGTTGAACGATATGCTCTTCCACCATCTGCGCCATCAGGTTGATATAGCCAGGCTCATCGTAGAAGGACGGGATATAGCGCTGACCTTTCACCCAATGCTCGGAGCCGGTAAATTGGGCTAGGGCATCGTTCACCTGTTCTACGGCGATGCCGCTGGTGAAAATAGAATCCACCACCAGCAAGGGATAGATCAGCAGCTTATCAAACCCTTCCGCTTGAATCTGGGCTAGCACTTGGTCGGGCAGGAATGGCGCGCAGAAGTTAAAGGCTTTGAAAACTTTGACGCGATCGCCCCACTGGTGTTGCAGATGGTGCTCAATGCCGGCCCGCTGCTTTTCGAAAATGGCATTGTGGGGAGAAATGAACTCACCGTGTTGATGGCTCCATTCGTGGAGATCAAATTTGGCCAACAACTGCGCTAGCGGCGGATAGACCCAAGTGGGAACGGGTGCAAATTTAGCCGTCAGCAGGTTGAGCGCTTGTTCGTTATAGTTGGCGAAGTCATCGTAGCTTTCAACTTCGCCGTAACCCATGAGTAACACGGCAACGCGGTCGGATCCGGCGGCTGATGGGGTTGTTTGTTGTTGCTTTTCTGGGGTGGCAACCACAGTTTGCACCTCTTCATGAATGGTGTGGGTCAATAGTTGGGGGTAGGGCGCGATCGCCACAGGGACACGACTCTAACCCTTGCTCTTTACGATAACATGCCCCCCTAGGGCATGACCTGAATAGCCTTGTTGCTTACTATGCGCACCTTCTAGGCAACCCATTGAGTTCCGCCTGGAGCAGGATGGTAGAGCGGTGGCATGACGGTACCTAGATCACTGGACTTATGGTAACGCTTAGTCCCACAAGCGGCGGCGGTTAGGGCCATTCAACCGCTGGTGAGCATCCCGCAGCAGGTGGGGAATATCGAGCTGTTCGGGACAACGGGGTAGGCAATCGCCGCAGTCGGTGCAGGCGATCGCTTTCCGTCCAGGAAACCAATGCCCCGCGTTTTCAAACATGCGATAGCGATAGTGCCCGTAGGCGCTCATGTCGTAGGCGATCGCTAGGTTGCGCAACCGCAGCACTTCGGGAATGTGGATGGCTTCGGGGCAGGGTAGACAGGCATAGCATTGGCGGCAGCGATCGCTCCCCAGGGCTTGACCGGCCTGGTCGTCTAGTTCTTTGAGAATGGCCTGTTCCTGAGGTGTGAGGGGGTCATCGTGGTCAGCGATCGCCAAGGGTAGCGCTAGTTCCTCAGGCTGGGCAGCTCCTAGGCTGAGGGTGGTAATGCGGCGATCGCTGAGCAAAAAGCGGTAGTTGAGATGCAGGGGCGAGAGGGGCGCGCAAAGCTGGCTGAGCCGTTCTGGGGGCGTAAACAACATGCCCCCTTTATCGGCGGGAGAGATGATGAACACGCCCATGTCTTTCTGGTGAGCCAGGGCGATCGCGGGCTCATTGCGCTGGAAAAAGAGGTTGTAGTGCAGGTTGACAAAGGCGAATTGATCAGTGGCGATCGCCTGTTGAATCAAATCTAACGAGCCATGGGTCGAAAAGCCCACATGGCGAATGCGGCCATCGTCTACCGCCCGCCTCACCGCCGCCATACAGCCCTGCCTGTCCTGTACCCAAGCGAGATGGTCGGGGGTGTTAATGCCATGAAGGGCAAAACCATCGAGGTAATCCACGCCTAGGGTCGCCAAGGTCATGTCGATGCTGCGGGCCAGACTGTCGGCATCCGGGGTGGGCGGCGCTTTGGAGGTGATGTATAGGTGCGATCGCTCCAGATGAGCCAGAGCTTGCCCCAAATAGGCCTCGCTTTGCCCATAGCCCCGCGCGGTTTCAATATGGTTGATCCCCAAAGCGACGGCTTGCTGAACCGTCTCCACAGCGACATCTGGGGAGGCAAGGCAGCGCATCATCCCCAGGGTAAAGGTGGAAAGCTGAAGCTCGGTGTGGCCAAAGCGACGGTAGCGCATGGGGGGTAGATCGGGGATGGGTGGGCTTTCTCCCTTCGGGAGACGTTTAACGTTGGCGTAGCCTGTCCTCAGGACAAACGACTTCGCTCAGCCCGCGGATGTTGCTGAATTTGCAACGGTACTTTCAAAGCCCCTCTACCGTCCTGGGAGAGGGGTTGGGGGTGAGGGTCTTGGAGGTTTGTCAGTCAACCAGATCCCATGCATCGAAGCCTATACACAGAGTGACCTGGCCAGTCTAGGCTTCGCTGCTGCTCGATCGCCCCCGTTGCTTGAAGTCGTGGGGGCTAAGATTTTCGAGAAAATCGCGGAAGGCCTGGCGTTCTGCTTCATCGGCATCGCGATCGACGGGAATGGAAGCGTCGGCGATCACTTCTTCCATCACCCAAATGGGGCTATTGGTGCGTAGGGCAATGGCGATCGCATCACTAGGACGGGCATCAATTTCCTTTTTCACCTCCCCCTGCCGCACCGTGAGTATGGCATAGAAGGTATTGTCTTGCAGGGAATGGATCACCACCCGTTCTAGAGTCAGGTTCCATTCATCGAGCATGTTGACCATCAAGTCATGGGTGAGGGGACGGGGCGGAGCTTGGTTTTCCAGCGCGTTGATAATGGCCCGTGCCTGGTCTTGCCCAATGTAAATGGGTAACTGACGACGATCCGTTGTATCTCGTAGGAGAACAATAGGGCTGCGAGTCGCTGCATCCAAGGCAATTCCAGCAACCTTCATTTCCAGCATTGATATAGCCTCCAGACTCCGTTGGGCAACCTATGAACAGACCTTCAAAAACAGATGCTTGGTAGGGTGTCAGGCTCACTCAGAACAGCCATACGTGGACAGGCCCATGGGATTACCTGATTGGTTGATATGGTTTTGACCTACCGGTACGCCCCCATCATGTTCCATGCTACGTGTCCTCTCTGCGTTCTGTGGATTATGGAGGTGCTAGATACGAGTTGAGCCTTGAGGTTCAAGCGATCGCCTCGATAGATAGGCGGTTCAACTGGTATCTAGCCCCGGCTCATCTGACCCAATGTCAATCACAGGTATATGGGATCGCACTGGTCATAGCTTAGCCGACAGTTGCCGAGCGATCGCCTTGCTGATCGGGGATGAGGGTAGGTGTATCCATGCCACAGCACTTCTTTCATCTATTTCGCCTCATCGTTTCAAGTCGCTGGTGATCTGCGATCGAGAACAGGTTCTGGGATCAAGGGCAATCTAGGGCAACAAGACCAGACTTTCCGAGTGTCTGCTATCCAGTATGCCCTGATCTTGCTGCGAATCTGAGGTCTGAATCTTGAAACTTTGACGAAACTATTGTTCTCCTAGCGCCAACCCTTCAGGGAAAGGAAGGTGATGAAAACCCACGGCTAGGGTTCAGATAGCTAGACCTAGAGCGCGGTCAAGAGATCTTGCAAGGCCACCCGTAGCTC
>DATNRH010000678.1 GCA_036703605.1 Candidatus Obscuribacterales bacterium
GTAGTTAGCAAATAGGTAAACTTGATCGTCGGTGTTGCGCCCATAGGTGGTGATGCCAATAATAGGAGAGGAATATCCTAGCTTCATAGATTGATGTAGCTTAACAATTAAGGGTGCTATCCAGACTATCTTGTGGCTTTCTGAGTCGCTGAGCTGAAACAGCATGAGGCTTCTTGGGCGTTGCTGAATCGCGAGGTGATTTGCGCTAACGAGATTTGCGCTAATGAATCGTGAGTGAGACGCTCACACTTGCACGTCATTCACAATCTAAGGTAGTGGGAGCATCTTGCTCCCATCGCGATGTCCTAGCTGCATTCAGCAACGTTGCTTTTCGTCTCTCCTATGACGTTATAACTATCCCCAAAACTGGGCAACCTATGGGCAACTTAGCGTGGCTAGCTTGCTCCTGTAGATGGGTGGGGTCTAGAATGCTGCTTCATGGAACCATGGTTCCAGCCGACATGAACACCTTGATGGTCTCGATCATCTTCCTAGCGATCGCACGTTCCCCAGTAGATCTGGCGATTGCTGCTTGAGCAGATCCACAGTCGCCAAGACAAATGCCCCAAGAGCAGATGTCTTGGATTATCCTGTGCCTGCTCTGTCAACCTGCGGATCCTGTCACACCATGACCAAGTCATCGTCTGTACCGCCCTTGTTCTCCCAGGGCTCTACTAGTTTAGAGACAGAGCTATCCTCATCATCGAGGTCTACTCAATTACCTATATTGCGCGCTCGGCAATGGTTAGCCCGCTTAAAAGTTGGGCAGAAAATTGCTGTGGGCTATCTCATGGCTTTAGGTCTGGCAGTGGTGGGCATTACGGCTGGGATCTCGCTCAGCTTGAGCTATCGAGATCAGGCAAAAACAATTCGGGAAGGAACCCTAGAAGATATTGCGCTGTTGCAACAACTGCAGACCAATTTGCTCCATGCCCGCATTCAGCAGCAGCAGGTGGTTTCAGTCACCTTTCAACCCGATCGTCTGCCAGAGCAACAGGCGTTGTTTAACCGCCATGCAGAGCGGTTTCAGCGCACGTGGCTTGAATTTATTCATGCCTATCAGCTTGACGCTCCCCAAGTTTCTAGCGAGGAAAGGGAAGGCTTTCACACCGTTGTAGAACTCTACAATCGCTCCGTGGGGGGATATTTTCGAGAAACACGACTGCTGCTTGACCAGCTTGAAGCAGAGGGCTCCTATGAGTCGATGATTCAGGTACAAGACCAACTCTTAGCCTTCGAACTGAGTGACGTCGTAACCGACCTTGAGCAGTTCTCCCATACGCTAGATAGTTTATTAGAGACAGCTCTGGACAAGGGAGATGCAGCAGAGGTTGCCCTCACTCAAGCAGAACGCACCAGCACGCTGATGATTGTTCTTGGTGTGATCCTCTCTGTCGCGATCGCCTTGGTGATGGCCGTCTACACCAGCCGCGCCATCTCTCGCCCTCTGCGAGATGTGACAGCGATCGCCAAACGGGTTGCGGAGGATTCAGATTTTTCTCTGCAGGCTCCTGTCACCACCCATGATGAAGTAGGCATATTGGCCCTGTCTCTCAACCATCTCATCCGTCGGGTCGATCATTTGGTAGACGATCTGAAGGCGTCCACCGCTCAGCAACTGATTGCAAGTGAGAAAATGTCGAGCTTAGGGCAGATGCTGGCTGGCGTAGCTCACGAAATCAACAATCCGGTTAATTTTATCTATGGCAATGTGATTCACGCCAATGATTATATTCAAGATTTACTAGATCTTATTCATCTGTATCAAGTCGAAATTCCAGATACTCCGATCTCCATAAAAGATAAAATAGAGGAGATTGATTTGCTCTTTATTGAGCATGATCTACCTAAGATAGTGCAGTCTATGAAGCTCGGAGCCGATCGCACTCGCCAAATTGTGCTCAGCCTCCGCAACTTCTCCCGCATTGATGAAACCCGCCCGCGCCCTGTAGATCTCCATGAATGCATCGATAACACCGTCCTGATCTTGCATAATCGTCTGAAGCGCGGCATTCAACTGGTGCGATGCTATGGCTCCGTTCCCACCATCGAAGGCTACACCGGCTCCCTTTATCAGGTATTTATGAACTTGATTAGCAATGCTATTGATGCCTTGCTAGAGCAAGCCATTGGCTCCAATCCTGGCTCACCTAGCATCACCATCTCCACACTGCAAAAGGGCGATCGCGTCCAGATCTCCATTGCTGACAATGGCCCTGGCATTCCCCCCGATCATCTCGATCGCATTTTTGACACCTTCTTCACCACCAAACCCACCGGCAAAGGAACAGGACTAGGACTTTCCATTTGCCGCCAAATCGTGGAAGGCAAGCATGGCGGTCAATTGCTGTGTGACTCAACGCTGCAACAGGGCACAACCTTCACCATCATTTTGCCCATTCAGCAAGCGATCGCTCCGCCTGTCACCCTCGATTCTGTCGATGCAGGTCGCCCCTCCTAATCCCACCAGAGAGGGCATTCTATGCGCATGGGAGGATTCTCAAATTAGTTGAGGATGTGTCCCCAATACCTTCTAAAATGGGGAAAATTACGGACTGTAATTCACCAGCTTCACAGATGCGATCGCCAGGATTGAGTAGCTACCCTCTGCTGTGTATGTAAATTATCAACAGAGGACATTGCGTACCGTTGTATGGCGTTTGACTCATCTACAGCGTCTAAACACCCACTCTTACTTGGATGCATCGGTCTTGCCTGATACAGTCACCCCTAGCCGCTTCGATGATCTATCAGGAGACACCATGACCCATCGCCCTATTATCCTCGGCATCGTTGGCGATAGCGCAGCCGGAAAAACCACGCTGACTCGGGGCATTGCCCAAGTATTGGGAGAAGAAAACGTCACCGTAATTTGTACCGACGATTATCACCGATACGACCGCAAGCAGCGGGCAGAGATAGGCATTTCAGCCCTTCATCCTGACTGTAACTATCTAGACATTATGCAGCAGCATTTGAGCCTGCTGCGCACCGGCCAGCCGATTCTTAAGCCCATTTATAATCACTCCAGCGGTGAATTTGATCCACCGGAATATATCAAGCCCGGTAAATTTGTGATTGTAGAAGGCTTGCTGGGCTATTCCACCCGAGGAATGCGAGACAGCTATGATGTGCGGGTCTATCTCGCGCCACCTGAGTCCCTGCGCGAGTCGTGGAAGGTGAATCGGGATACCCGCAAGCGGGGCTATACTGAAGAGCAAGTACGGGAGCAACTGCGGGCCCGGGCCTCAGACTCCGCCGCCTTTATCGATCCTCAGCGCCAGTGGGCCGATGTGGTGGTGTCGTTTTATCCTCCCACGGATGGCTCCTCCGGGGATGACCTATTGCTGAATGTGCGTCTCGTATTGCGTCCCACCATTCCCCATCCCGACCTCAGCCATATGCTAAGTGCAGAAGGCAACCATCTTGGATCGGCGATTCGTCTCGAACTCGATCGCGATATGGGTAAACCCGTAGATGTCCTAGAAATTGACGGCCACGCCACGGTGGAGCAGGTGCGGGAACTAGAGCGTGTCCTTTGCCAAGAAGTGCCCTACCTCGGCCAGTTTTGCAGCCTAGAGGGAAATGAGGATATCGGCAAGTTGGTTGGCACCACCGGGGAAATCCTGCAAAGCTATCCCCTAGCGCTAACTCAATTGCTGATTACCTATCACATGCTGAAGGCAGCCAATGTCGCCTCCATGTTGGCCTAGCTAGATCTGAGCTTTGCCATGACTAGAGTTATCAGGGAATCCCGCGCTCAGCCTAACGGGTAGAGCAGCGGGAGGCCGTCACGAATGGGGTTCGCCAAAGAGCACTAGTGAGCAGGTGAGTTGATTGACTACCTCCGTGGTGACATCGCTGACGGCTAATCCTCCAGCAGTACGACGGCGGATCGATCGCAGAATCACCAAGTCATACCCCGTAGAAGCTTTAATGATGGTTCCGGCTACGTCTTCACTCGTGAGAGAAGAAATGGCCGGACGAATTTTAAAACTGTTTTGAAAACTGCCCGTGGAAAGGACATTGGACAGGCTAGTTTCAAAGTCAGTCACTGATTCTGCCAACGTGCGGCGATCGCTCACGTGGAGCACGGTCACCTCTGCTTGGTTCACATCAGCAAATAGAAGGGCAAACTGAATAGTACGAATGGTTTGAGGCGTAACATTTTTCACCGGCACCAGAATGCGCTGCATCGTAATGGGTTCATCTAGCAAGCGCATCACAGCAACAGGGCAGTGAGACGACCAAAAAACATTGTCGATCACATTGCCAAATAGACGAGCCCGCAGACCGACGCTTTCTCCCCACCCCATAACAATCAAGCTAGCATCTTGCTCCCGCGCCACGCGACTAATGCCGTTAGCAATATCATCATCAATGCGGATGGCTGGTTCCACCGCCACATCAAAGGACTTGCCAATGTCTACAGCTCGTGTCAGAAGGCGTCGGGCTTGGAAAATAGCGTGGTCAAGCGCCGGTTCATCCATATGGACGTGGGCCTTAGACAACACTAGGGGCACAATGCGTCCTGATTCATGGCGGGCTAGGAGAGATGCCATCTCAATCAGATACATGGTGGTTAGAGGATTGGAGACAGGCACCACCACCGTGAAGGAGCGGGGCGGGGCGATCAAACCAGCCTCTAGGGCTTTCACACTTTCCTGGGCTTGAGTTTCCCACCAAATCCCCTGGGGCGGCTCCTCAAAGAAGGATTTGGGGAGGGGCATCCGTGAGGCAAATCGTTCGGTGAGCAGCGGGCCGAGTAAGGAGGTGATTAACATCAGCACAATCACCGCGTTAAAGACTTGACTGTTGATCAAGTTAGCTTGCACCCCTGCCAATGCTGCGGCCAGAGTTGCAGCGACCTGCGGCATGGACAACGACCACATGGTAAACGTGCCATACCATCCGTAGCCGAAGAAACCTTTCATCAACAGGGCAGCCAGGAATTTACTGCCTAGCAGTCCAAAAACGATAGCTAGGGTGAAGGAATACTGTTGGGTCAGAGTTTCAATAAATAGGGGAATGTCTAGCAGCAGCCCCATACCAATGAAGAAAAAGGGGATAAACATCACCCCACCCACAAATTCCACCTTTTCCTTGACAGGCCCATTACCCACCACATCGTTGACGGCTAGCCCGGCCAGAAATGCGCCAACAATCTTATCGATATTGATAATTTGAGCACCAACAGCAGCTAAGAAGACAGCTAATAAAACGAATAAAAACTGATTACCCTGCTCATCCCCTGTGCGCCGAAAATACTCTTTTCCAGCGCGATCAAACCCAAACAGCACCACAATGGAATAGAGCACAAGGGAGGTGATCTGCAGAGTGAAACTGGTTGGCGAAAATTCTCCTTGATGAATCGACACACAAATCGCTAACACCAGCAGAGCTGCGATGTCGGTGAAAATAGTTGCACCAATGGTAATCGATACAACTTCACTGCGCACAATACCTAGGCGTTGAACAATGGGATAGCCGAGGAGGGTATGGGAAGCTAGCAGCGATCCGATCAAGATGGAAGCATTCCAACCATAGCCAAACTGGTGGCCAATGAAGGTTCCAGCAATTAACGGTACAGCAAACGTGGCTAGGCCAAAACTAAGGGAACGATTTTTATTTTTCCGAAAGTCTCCCAGATCAATTTCTAGACCGGCTACAAACATCAGATAGATCTTACCGATGTCAGAGAGAAGGTGCATGGTTTCGGTTTCGCCATTGAGAACACCAATTCCACTGGGGCCCAACACAACACCCGCCACGAGTAACCCGACGAGACCTGGCAATCGTAGGCGCTCAAAAATGGGCGGAATAATCAAGACCACCAACAGCAAAATGGTGAAGGCGGCAAGGGGACTACTGGAGATGGCTTGAAGGATGTCCTGCATGAGCTGCCAAGAGGGGTAAAGGGACAATAAGGGCGATCGCATCCTACCTTATGTCGGTAGTTGTCTAACAAGTTGTCTGGCAGTTTGAACGATGATCGATCGCGATGCAAGAAACTCAAGGTCACCAGGGCGATCGCCCGAGGGACGACGACCGGTTGCGGTCTATTGCATAATGCCTATGGTGCAATGACGAGGTTTGGAGGATTGGCGATGCAGGTTGGATTCATAGGTACAGGTTTAATGGGTGAGCCCATGGCTCATCGACTGATGGCGGCGGAGATGCCGCTCACGGTTTACAACCGAACGCTTGATAAAACTCAAGCCCTACAGCAGGCAGGAGCCGCGATCGCACCGTCTCCTACCGCACTGATAGCTTCCGTTGATTGTATCGTGCTGATGCTGGCTGATGCACCAGCCATTGAGCAGGTGCTCTTGAGCGACCCATCAGCCCTGTCCGGGAAAACGGTGCTGCAGATGGGCACGATCGCTCCCCAAGAGAGTCAAGCGATCGCTGAGCAGGTGCAGCAGGCAGGGGGCAGCTACCTAGAGGCACCGGTGTTGGGCAGTATTCCCCAGGCCAAGGATGGCAGTTTGATTGTGATGGTGGGCAGTTCGCCGGAGCTGTTCCAAACCTATGCACCGCTGTTGCAGCACCTGGGCCCCGACCCGATCTATGTGGGCGAGGTGGGAACGGCAGCGGCACTCAAGCTAGCCATGAACCAGTTGATTGGCTCCCTGACCGCGGCCTTTGCCCTAAGTTTGGGGCTCGTGCAGCGCTACGGGGTGGAGGTAGATACATTTATGGAGGTGGTGCGCCAGAGTGCTCTCTATGCGCCGACCTTTGATAAGAAGCTCGATCGCATGGTGAGTCGTACCTTTGATCAGCCCAATTTTCCTACCCGGCATTTGCTAAAGGATATGACCTTGGCGATCGCTGCTGCGGAGGCCGTGGGACAAGATCCGGCGGCACTGCAGGGTGTGCAACAGATTCTCCATCGAGCCATGGCGCAGAATTTGGCGGATTTGGACTATTCAGCCCTGTTTCAGGTGATCAATCCACCGCAGACCTAGGACATGGTAGCGACCGCTGGTTTGACATGATCGGCCAGAGATTGGCCGATCGGCTGAGTCCTTGGGTTTAAACCGTACGCAGGTGCCAGGCACGGGGTTGGACAAAAGAGCGAATGCCGTCGATGGATAGGGTAGACCCATAGCCAGAATGTCCACGTCCCGTCCAGGGTAAGTAAGGACTCACGCGATCGCAGCAGTTCCAGTAGGCAGTGCCGCTGCGAACCTGCTGTAGAATCCGCGTTGCTCGCTGGCGATCGCCACAGTAGACCGACGCCGTCAGCCCATAGGGCGTATCGTTCATTAGGGCGATCGCTTCCTCGTCGCTGGACACGCGCTGAATGCCGATGATTGGCCCAAAGCTCTCCTCCTGCATCACCGCCATGGCGTGGGTCACCTCGGTTAGCACGGTGGGAGCAAAGTACCAGCCGGGGCGATCCACCGGATGCCCGCCGCAGCGCAGGGTTGCTCCCTTGTCTACCGCGTCTTGAACCTGACGCTGGAGGACATCGATTTGGGGGCGGCGGCTGAGGGGGCCAAGATCGGTCTTAGGATCGGTGGGATCACCCAGCTTGAGAGCCTGCACCGTTGCTAGGAACTTATCCACTACGGCTTCATAGCAATCGCTATGCACATAGATACGCTCCACCGCGCAGCAGCTTTGCCCATTGTTGTAAAAGGCCCCATCGGCGATCGCTGGAGCAACGGTCTCCACATCCACATCCTCACAGACATAGACCGGATCCTTACCTCCTAGCTCCAACTGCACCCTCGTCAACTGTTGCGCCGCCGCCCCTGCAATCTTCATGCCCGTCCCATAGGAGCCGGTGAAGAAAACGCCATCCAAGGGCTGGTTTAACAATGCTGCCCCCGCTGCACCGCCGCCAATTACCGGCGTAAATACATCCTCCGGCACCCCAGCTTCTTTCATCAGAGCAGCGATCGCCAATCCCGTCAGCGTGGCAAACTCTGAGGGTTTATACAGCACCGTATTGCCAGTCAGCAGGGCGGCTACAAAGACGTTTGTACCCACAAAGTAAGGATAATTCCAGGCGGAGATATTAGCGATCGCCCCGAGGGGATCATAGCTCAGCACCTCCTCCAGCGCAGCCGTTCCCGGTAGCGCATTCGCTGGATCTTGGTACATAATCCGTGGTTCCACAACCTGGGGCACGTGATCGATAAAAAAGTCGATGCGCGCTGGCGTGCCTTTAATTTCGTTCAGCGACTGCCGGATCGGCTTACCCGTTTCGGCGGTTAACGTGGCCGCTAGTTCATCCTGGTGCTCCACCAACAGATTGCGAAAGCCCCGCATACAGGCCGCCCGTTCTGCAAAGGGGCGATCGCGCCAGGCCGCCTGAGCCGATCGCGATCGCGATACTTTCTGATATATGGTGGTTTCGTCATCCACCGGCACTTCTTGCAGCAGTTCCTCGGTTGCCGGATTGATCACATGGAGTCTATCCGCCATAGTGCTTATCCTCATGAGTATTATCTACGACTATGCCGCGATACCAAAAGCGTCTCGATAAATCGCATAGAAATCATCTGATGTAACCGGCCGTGGGTTGAGGGGATGGCAGCCATCCTGTTCTGCCACCACCACTAATTTATCTAGAACCTCAGATGAAACCTCTAGCTCCGTTAAGGTGCCAGGTATACCAATGCCCATCCGTAGGGAATCAATCCATTCCAGAAACTGATAGCCGCTGGTAGCCGCTGGGTTGACCACTCGCGCCATCCGCAAAAAGCGATCGCCCTCGGTGACAATATTGAATCGCATGGCGGCCGATAGCATCACCCCATTGGCTAACCCGTGGTGGGTATTGCACACCGTAGATAAGGCATGGGCACAGGAATGGGTTACCCCCAGACCTTTTTGGAAGGCGATCGCTCCCATCATAGAAGCATTGAGCATCCCGCCCCTTGCAGCCAGATGTGCCTGATGCTCTTCCGGCGTCAGAATCTCCCCTGCCCTTTGCCGGCGGGCAAACTGTACACAGTTGGTTAGATGCTGGGCAACCAAACTTATTCCCTCTAGAGCAATGCCATCACAGATAGGATGATATCCCTTAGCTAAGTACGCTTCAATTAAATGGGTGAGGGCATCCATACCCGTAGCGGCGGTAATTCCTGCCGGTAGCCCCAGCAGCAGCTCCGGATCTGCCAGCACCACGGCAGGCAGGAGCTGGGGGTCGAACATAATCTTTTTGGCATGGGTCTGATCATCAGAGATCACGGTGCTGCGTCCCACTTCGCTACCCGTGCCTGCGGTTGTAGGAATCGCCACAATGGGCGGCACAGGTTGATCCACCGATCGCCCGTCCGGTTTACCGTCCTCGTAGTCAAACAAATGCCCCGGATGATTGGCCATGAGGGCGATCGCCTTGGCCACATCCATCGGCGCACCGCCACCAATGGCCACAATGCCATCAGCACCATGCTCTTGCCATGTCCTAAGCCCTGCCTCAACCTGGGAGACCACCGGATTGCCCCATACGCCGCTGAAGGTGGCGACGGGCAAGGTGAGTGCATCGGGAATCTCGGAAAACCAAGGCAGGGTGACCACATCGCGATCGGTGACAATCATGGGTCGATGGATGCCGAGCTGGGCCAAGGTCTGGGAAAGCTCTGTGCGGGCACCAGCCCCAAATCGAATCCGGGTTGGGAAGTTGTAGGTGTAAATCTCAGCAGTCACGGGGTTTCTCGCGGCAAGGAGAGCGTTATCGTAGAAGACTACCATGTCTCTCAAGGCGCTGTATGGAAGCTTGGTGTGGCGAACGTCAGAGATTAATGACATCAAGTCATGCTTCCAGCGCAGACTCATCAAGAATGATGGGCACATGGCGGTGCTAAATAAGGCTTCCTGAAAAAAGATCAACAACCTGTAAGATGTAAGACCAGTGCCCAAGAATGATGGATCGATCCAGAAGGTGAAGTTTCCTCTCTCCTTACAATCCAGCGTTATACTCAGACTGGTTGCAGATGCAGTATTTAGGTTTCATTACAGCTTTAGGTGTGATGGCTGAAATCTACCATGGCTCTATCCTCCACAGCCCCCTCTTCATAAAATAATGCCAAACGTAAGTACTATCAAAAAGAGGCTTCAAGATGCTTGAACACAATGTAGAAGAAGTAGCTAGAGAAATCAACAGTTTCCTGAAAAAGCTAGATACCTGGGCAACTCAGTTACAAAGCATAACTGTTATAATTGCATTAACAGCAGTTTTAGCATCATTAGCAATTGGTTTCTTTGCAGGAGAGTTAGATCCAATTTGGATTAAGATAATGGCTTTAGTGGCAGCTTTTTGTACTGTTTCCATATCTGCTTTGAGGCTAGAGAAAAAGGCGCGTGACTTACGAGAAGGCTATCGCCACCTCCAATACGCTGTGTACAAGTACAAAATAGGGGTATTTGATATCTCTGCATTAGTGAATGCTTACTTTGAAACAGAAAAAATCGTTGGACATATAGAATTGGATGAAGAAGTAATATCCAAGTTAGTTGATGTGAAACGAAATCCAAAACAAGGTGAATCACAGTAGGCGGAGCAATTTAAGCTTTAGTCCTCAATTCCAGAGTAATCACAACCTTGGAATAATTCAAGCATGAAACCAGAAGAATTTTATTGGAACCATTGTTGATTAGAGGTATGTCTTATTTTTCATTTCTGCGCACTTCAATCATTGTCTTAGGTCGATTAACTCAGTCAAGGCTCGTGCTTTCTATTGCCGCCTCAATTATTCCCGGTGTTACTTATTTTCGCAGAACTGATAAGCTGATTGTTGCCCTTACAATTGACGATGGGCCAGATCCTGCAACAACACCGAAAATACTAGAAGTTCTTCAATGCTACGGAGCACGAGCAACTTTCTTTGTTATCAGTAATAGAGTTGAAGGAAATGAGCCTCTTCTTATAGATATGATCAATCAAGGGCACGAGTTAGGCAATCACTTAACTGAAGACAAACCGAGTATTAGCCTTTCGCCCAGTGAGTTTGAATTTGAGCTTTGCAAAGCTCATTCGGTTCTGTCTAATTTTACTAAACCTCGCTGGTTACGTCCTGCATCTGGCTGGTACACACCCTGCATGGTGAACACTGCCCGTAAATATAATTATCGAGTTGCCCTCGGCTCCGTCTTTCCATTTGATACGAACATTGTTTCATCAGATTTTGCTTCCGAATATATCCTGTCAAATATTTTTCCTGGCTCAATAATTGTCCTACACGATACTGGCGAGTGGGGTGAAAAAACAGCGATAACCTTGGAGAAAGTCTTACCCGAACTCTCTAAAAAAGGATATAGTGTTGTTACGCTATCAGACCTTTTTACCCTTTAGAGTCTAGAAATACGGGTAGTGCTTAAGACGTAATGATAGAGTGTTACCGCTCCCGAGTTTCCATTTGGCGATGGCAGTGTGTCCCGTCTGTTCCTCGTCTCGCATCGTCAAAAATAGTTGCATCCACAACGCAAGCAACAGTTCAAGGATCGGGACTGCAGACGGCAGTTTGCTGAACATCCCACCAAGAAAGTGATTAACCAAGCAACGAGTTCCCACTCGCGATCAGTCAAGCTCCTGGGATATGCCATTTTTGTCTAATTATATTTCATTCCCGAAATCCCAAATGGGTTCTATAGTGGCGCACGGAATAAAGTTGCCATCCGCCTGCTTTAGGCGTCCCTGCCCCCGCTCTATCACCAATGTATGGTTCTAGAGTTTATGCCACTGATTCTAGAGTCTATGGTTGAATGAAAACACAATGTTTCGCAACCATCGTGGGTAAAGCAGGTATGAGCCAGGAATCCAGCAGCGGGTGGAAATGGCAGACGGGGCCAATGGTGTGGGAGGTGAGTCGGGGGGCGTTGATCGCCGCCGCGCTGTTTTGGGTGGTGGTGCTGGTTTTGGTGCTGCATCGCCACCATGCCATGTATCCCTCCTATGCCTCCTTCGATCAAGGCATTTTCAACCAAGTGTTTTGGAACAATAGCCACGGTCGCTGGTTCCAAAGTTCCCTCTCCTCCAGCCTGTCCACCCCCGTCGTCCATGATGGTCAGGTGCCCGATGTCGCCTACCGTCGTCTGGGGCAACATTTCACCCCGGCCCTGCTGCTGTGGCTGCCGATCTATGCGATCGCCCCCTCCCCCACCACCCTATTTATCATTCAGGTAACCCTGGTGACCTTGGCGGGTCTAGTGCTCTACAACCTGGCCCGGTGCTACCTCACGCCGCAGCTCTCCACCCTGATCGCCATTAGCTACTACGGAGCCAATTCCGTCATTGGGCCCAGCTTGGCGAACTTCCACGACATTTGCCAACTGCCCTTGTTTTTCTTCAGCCTCTTTCTCGCCCTAGAGAAACGCTGGTGGGCCCTATTTTGGATTATGGCGGGACTGATTTTGCTGGTGCGGGAAGATGCGGGGGTGGCGCTGTTTGGCGTTGGCGTCTATCTGCTGGTCAGCCGTCGCTATCCCTGGATGGGCGCAATTCTCTGTGGTCTTAGCCTGGGCTATATGCTGCTGCTCACCAACCTGATCATGCCGCTGTTTTCCGAAGATATTTCTCGGCGGTTCATGATTGAGCAATTTGGCCAGTACGTCGAGGGCGATGAGGCCAGCACCCTAGATGTGATCGGTGGCATGATCAGCAATCCGGGGCGTTTGCTGATGGAACTGGTCAATCCTGTGGGGGACAAAATTCGCTACCTGCTGGGGCATTGGCTGCCGCTGATGTTAGTGCCAGCGATCGCTCCTTCTGCTTGGCTTTTGGCAGGCGTGCCCTTACTCAAAACCTTTCTGCGTCAAGACCCTATCGCCCTGTCGATTAACCTACGCTATTCCATGAACATTGTGCCGGGCTTGTTCTACGGTGCTGTCCTCTGGTGGTCGGTGCATCCCCAGGCTATTCGTCAGCGCTGGGTGCGGGGCCTGTGGATTGCGGCCATCACCCTATCGATTTTGTTCACCATCACGTCGAATCCCAACCGATCGCTCTCCTTTATCATTCCCGATTCCATTCAACCCCAGGTGTACCTACCCGCTCCGCAGCAGTGGCAGCATGTGGCCAAGATTCGGGGTTTCATGGCTGAGATTCCCAACGACGCCAGCGTCTCAGCCACCTCCCATATCGTGGCCCACCTATCTAGCCGACGGCAGGTGTTGCGCTTTCCAGATCTGAGCCTGCAAAACGATGCCGATGAGGTGGTTGAGATGGACTACGTGCTGCTCGATCTAGAGCAACTGGTCACCTATCAAACCGTGTTTGCCGACGATCGCCAACGGCTACAACGAGCCGTGCGCGTAGTGGATCGGATTCTGGAGCGCGATCGCTACGGTGTTCAAGGCTTCACCGAAGGTATCCTTTTTCTCCAGCGAGCCACGCCTTCCCAACCCGATGCTTTAGTAGCGTGGCAAGCCTATCGGCAAGCGATCGCTCCTGCGGTGGATTAATGCCCGTCCAAGGCGGGTGCGGTTAGGCAAGGTCGTAACGCAACGCTGACCTATGAGCTGGGTATCAGTGATCCATGAACCGGCTGAAAAATCAGAAATGTTACGGGATTGAGAGAGAGCGATCGCCCATTGTCTAGCCATCTGAGCTACAGTGTGGAGCAGCATTCCTAAGACCCATCTGTAACTATTCTGTAACTATGTCGATGTCAGAGCCGCTTGTCTTTAAAAATCGCCCCAATCAACCTATTGTGGTGGAGGGCAAAACCTATTGGATTAGTCGCAGTGTCACGGTGGTGCCTGTCTTACTCTTTGCCATCGAACGCCAGCTCTATGTGCCCCTGGGTAAGCGCGGCATCGACATGCCCAACGAGCAGGGCAAATGGGGATTGCCCGGTGGCTATCTCGATTTTGATGAAACGACGAGCGAGGCGGTAATCCGCGAAGTCTATGAAGAAACGGGGCTGAACCTGCCCTACCTAATGGCCCATCATCGGGTGGTGGGTGATTTGGAGCATCCCTATCTCATTGAAAGTCGGCCGCTGTATTTACAAAACGTATCGCTGCGCTTTCCGCTGATGATTTTTGTAGACGAACTGCCCCCGCTGGCGGCCAAGGTGGGAGCAGGGGAAGTGGAAGAATTGCGGTGGGTGCCGGTGGAAGAAGCGATCGCCCAAGACCTAGCCTTTGAGCACCATCTCCTCATCCAGCATTGCCTAGAGACCTACTTTTGCTGGAATCAGGCAGGCGATCGCACCCTCTAGACACCCTGTAGAATAGGTATAGAGACCACGACAGCCGGCAACAGCACGTCCAGCCATGGTCGGCCAGTTGCACAATACCTGCACCCTAAGGTCAAGTACCAGAAGCAAGTCCTAACGATCAACGGAGAGGGTGGGATTCGAACCCACGGTACCTTTCGGTACACTCGATTTCAAGTCGAGCGCATTCGACCACTCTGCCACCTCTCCAGCGCTTTTTATTCTAGCGTGAGTCGAGCATTTATCAACGTCAGACTTGCACGGGTTTTAAATCCGGCATTTGACTAAATCTCAAATCAATGCATCATAGTAATCTAGACAAAAATCGGCTGTGTCGGCTTCTACGGACGTTCAAGACGCCCCCAACCCTTGAATCAGCCTTGAAATCCACCTTTGAAACCTCCCATCATCTCAACCGCTTGGCGGCGGTTCTAGTCCTCCATCACCGTTGTTGAATCAACGGCTGCGATCGCGCCTTCTGCCCACGAGAGGTGTCTTATACTGACTGGAATATCAACCCATTCACTCCCTCGTAAGCGGATGCCATCCTAACCGCCAAACCTTGTGCTCGCAAAACTTCCAAAATTCTTAATCTTGACCCATATAACCTTTACTGAGGACTAACATCCTGAATGACTGATCACTCTCAAACCACGTCCCATCCACCCATCGCCGCATCACGCTCCGCATCAGATGCGCCCACCCCCTCCAACCCCAGCTATGACCTGGCCCATCGCATTGCCCAAGCTGCAGACGATCGCAAAGGGGGCGATATTGTCTTGCTGAATGTTGAGGATGTCTCCTACTTGGCAGATTACTTTGTGATGATCACAGGGTTTTCCAATGTCCAAGTGCGGGCTATTTCTCACAGCATTGAAGATACCATCGCCGATGATCTCCAGCGGCAACCCTTGCGCGTCGAGGGACGGGGGGAAGGCAATTGGGTGTTGATGGACTATGGCGAAGTCATCGTTCATATCTTCATGCCCGATGAACGGGAATTTTATGACCTAGAAGCTTTTTGGGGTCATGCCGAACGCGTGCCCTTTGTACCCACCTTCACCGATGCCCGCATCCGAACCACGCCATAACCAGGTGTACGATTGAGCTATACCTAGGTTCCAAGCGACTCTTGAGGAGTCATCCTAGGGAGCTGATTATCGTCCCTTATTTCGTTAAGAAAACGTTGCATTTTTTGACCTGTCGTCAATTTCTGTTACTGTTGAAAACCAAACGTGGAGGAAATTATGCCTTATACAACTGAAGAAGGCGGACGTCTTAATAACTTTGCTAAAGAGCCCAAAGTCTACGTTGCTGAGCCCCCCAACAAAGGCCAAAAACGCACCTACGTCATTCTGGGTGTGCTAGCCGTTGCATTAATCGGCGGCTTAATTTCAGTAGCATTCCTCGTATCCTAGATTGATAGAGCGAGGCAAGTAGCCTAACAGGCAACAGCCGAGTTTGATACACTACCAAAGTGTTGATAACAGCAGCCTGGGTACAATCATCAGCCCCAAGGGCGATCGCTGTTGTCCTCCCTTTTCTCTATCTCTAGGACTGAACACGGCATAGACTATGGCACTCAAAAAAGGTGATGTGGTTCGAGCGCTTCGCGACAAGCTAGACAGCAGCTTAGAGGCAAGCGCCAGTGACACCCGCTGGCCCCCTTATATTTTTGAAACCAAGGGGGAGATCATGGACACTCGCGATGACTATGCCCTCGTGCAGTTTGGTTATGTTCCCACCCCCAATATGTGGCTGCGGCTCGATCAATTAGAAAAGTTTGAATAACATTTCCGGAAAACCTGAACATTTACGGTTATCGTCGTCATTAGGCGACGATTTTTTTTGGCCATGTCCACCTACCTTTCCGTGACTTGTATTCCCACCCGCGTATCTGTGATTGGCGCAGGGCACGTTGGCAGTACCCTCGCCCAGCGCATTGCCGAGAAGAATCTTGCGGATGTGATTCTGCTGGATGTTGAGGCGGGTCGCCCCAAAGGCATTGCCTTGGACTTGATGGAAGCCCGAGGGCTGGAAGGGCACGATCGCCAAATTATTGGCACCGATGACTACCGCGATACGGCCAATTCCAACATTGTGGTGATTACCGCTGGGCTGCCTCGCCGCCCCGGCATGACCCGCGATGATCTGCTGCGCACCAATGCCCAGATTGTCATCGAAACCACCCAAAAAGCGATCGCTCACTCCCCGGACGCAGTCCTCGTGATCATCACCAATCCCCTCGATGTGATGACCTACCTGGCTTGGAAGGTGAGCGGCTTCCCCAGCTATCGGGTGATGGGCATGGCCGGCATCCTCGACTCCTCTCGCTTCCAAACATTTATTGCCATGGAATTGGGCGTTTCCACTGCCGATGTCCATGCCATGGTGCTGGGTGGCCATGGGGATTTGATGGTGCCCTTGCCGCGCTTCTCCACGGTCAGCGGCATTCCCATCACTGAGCTCATGGATCCAGACACCATCCATCGCTTGGTGGAACGCACCCGCAACGGCGGCGCAGAAATTGTTAACCTCATGCAAACCGGGGGAGCCTACTTTGCCCCCGCCTCCTCCGCCTACACCATGGTGGAATCGATTCTCTGCAACCAGTCGCGCCTGTTGCCGGTAGCATCCTACCTATCCGGCGAGTATGGGCTCAAGGATATCTTCATGGGCGTGCCGGCTTTCCTCAGTTGTCGCGGCATTGAGCGGGTGCTGGAGCTGGACTTAAAGGACGAGGAACGGGATGCGCTGCACCAATCGGCCCAAGCCATTCGTCATACCCTAGATGACGCTCTGAAAATGATCCCCTGAGCTGGTGATAGCGTCTGGTTGATGGGAAGCGATCGCCCCCCATTCCCCTCCATCATCCACTGTTAAACCTGAAAACTCAGGTCGAGGAAGGACGTCCTAATCGCGCCATGGCCCACTGCACCAGACCCGGCAAAAGTCGGTAAGCTTCCGTCGCGATCGCCGTGGCCCCCACCCCCACCTCCATCTTGCGATCGGTCACCACCTCCCAGATGGCCTGGGCTACATCCTCTGGCCGACTCGCCCAGCTTTGCATCATTGCCTGGGCCATTTGCTGCCGCTGCTGCTCCGCCGCCGCCGTCGATGCACCACGAAACTGGGCCCGCTCCAAAAACTGACTGTTGATCAACCCTGGATTCACCAACCCCACATGAATTCCCTGGGGTGCTAGCTCTAGGCGCAGGGTATCCGTCAAACCCGTTACGGCATATTTACTGGTACAGTAGGCGGTCATGTGGGTGAGGGGCATCTTGCCGCCAAAGGAACCCACATTGACGATCGCGCCCTGCTGCCGCTCGATAAACTGGGGTAACAGCGCATGGATGGTGTGAATATAGCCCCACAGGTTGGTATTCAGAATCTGCTGCCAGTCTTCCAAGCTGGTGTGCTCCATGGTGCCCGTTAGACAAATGCCCGCATTGTTCACCAAAACATCGACGCTGCCGAAACGATCCAGCGCCTGATGCACCAGCCGATCCACCGCGCTGGCATCTGCCACATCCGTCGGCACCGCCAGAGTTTGGCATCCCGATTGGTTGATCTCCTGAGCGATCGCTTCCAGCCGCTCCGCCTGCCGCGCTGCCAGCACCAGGTTATACCCACGCTGGGCAAACAGGCGGGCCGTGGCTCGTCCAGTTCCCTGGGATGCTCCCGTGATCAACACCGTTGGCGTCATGCCATCTATCCTCAAGCAGTAAGACTAGAACCGACTACCCAACAGGCGTTGCCGCACACCCTCAGCAATTTTCTGACCCAAATATTCTGGAATCACACTTTCATTGGGGCCAAGCAGATAGAGAATCAGCCGCGTGCGCCCACGCCACACCAAGAGGTTGGCATTCACCACCAGTAGATCTTCCTGCCAGATGGCATACATCACCTTGTAGAACAACCCTGGTTGGTTGTCTGCCTCAATCAGCAGCGCCGGTAGATGAAACACCGGGTCAACATAGAACTCGGTTTCCACCTGCTCTAGCCCAGCATCTAGGTTGAATTCCACCGCCAGCATTTCTTCAACCTCAAACCGCCCCGCCAGCGCCTCGCGAATGGCCCGCCGCACATTATCAGCCGTTTTGTCCGTCAACACCTTGCCGCCCCGCGACACAATCAGCTTAATGAACACCAGCATCGGCGGATAAATTTGCCCATACAGACTGAGGCTATGAATCGTGAGCCCATAGGCCGCCAAGACGCCAAAAATATCGCTGAGCAAAAATGATTGGTTGCGATAGGCGAAATGCAGGGCGCTCTTCGTCCCCTCCGGCTTAAGATCAATCACGACCTGCCGACTCTTATAGAGTTGATACGCCAGCTTCAGGTTTTGAATCTGAATCTCGCTGCTAACAAACTGTTCATAGAATTGTGGAAATGCACGATTGAACCGTTTCAACAATTCCAGCGTTGATTGTTTCAAACCCGAAGCCATAGTTTTGGTATTACACCTGTCTTTCAGGTTAAAGTCCGAGTCAAATTGGACAATCATAGATCCTAGGATCCTAAACGTGGGGCGATCGCAACCCAACACCCCCACTGCGCTGTTCTGCCAAGACCAACCTGTCAAAAACAGAATGCCCGTTTTTAGGTGCATTGGTGTCACTAGACCGTTCTTGCAGGGATGCTCATGTCTATGCCCTGCAGGGGCTGTCATCTAACCTCATCCAGCGATCGCTCTTCACCTTGCTTCAGAGACCCCATCGCCATGCTCTGTGGATACACCTGATCAGTCTGTGCCTTTACAACTGCAAGACAATCATCACCCCATCTCCACGCCTGCGTGATCAGCATGACACTTGCAGATCCTCACCGCAGTAGGGTCGAAGATGCTAACAATAAGCCAGCAATTCTATAGGCACGATGACCGCAATGGCTGCACGATAGTTGTCGCCGTAAAGGTAGATGTTCAGGGGGCTAGAAACCGTTTGTGCTGCATCATGACTAAACCCCAACATACTGAGAGGTAGACGTCTAGCATCCAATCTTGGTGCAGGAGCTACGCTCTCCAGCCGGTATGTGTCAATCCTGAGAATAATACACAAACACAAAGCCAAAGACACTTTCTAGCCTATTTTGACTCATTAAGAGCTATCAAACCCTATCAAAACTCTAAGTTTTGTGCAATTTTCATAGACGAATCCTAGGGAATTCCCAGATTATCAGAGTCGAGACAGGGCACGAAGGATATACTATCTAGTATTGTTGACCTCTACTACCGTAACCATACCTGCATGGGTTTCTGGAAGAGTTTGTTTGCGACCTCTGACGCGACCCCGTCAAAGCCAGCACCAACCAATGACTATACTGAGTTCAACGGAACTTCAAGCACCAATCCTCGCATCTTTTTCAGTACAGAGCGCGAGATAGATTTGTATGACCTTGAAGAGCTGTGTGATGCGGTCGGCTGGTCTCGCCGTCCACTGCGCAAGGTGAAAAAGGCCATCCAGCACAGCTTTTTAGTGGTGTCGATGTGGGAACAGCGCGGCGCACAGCGGCGGCTCGTGGGCTTTTCTAGGGCCACCTCCGATCACGCCTTCAATGCCACCATTTGGGACGTCGTAGTGCATCCTGACTACCAAGGCAAGGGGCTGGGTAAAGCTTTGATGAAGCAGGTGATCAAAAAGCTGCGCAGTGAAGACATCAGCAACATTACGCTATTTGCCGACCCCCAGGTCATCGATTTCTACCGAGGGCTAGGCTTCATGCCCGACCCTGAAGGCATTAAGGGCATGTTTTGGTATCCAGACTAGCGGCGACCGGTGAGCTGCTGGGCATCTTGAATCCACAAGCGCACATCATTCAGCGACGGACAAAGGTCTTTGTTCTGCATGGTGGAAATATGCAGCTTCATGAGTTGCCGATGCAGGCGCGGCAGGGGCGTGGTCGCTAGTTGCTCGGGCGTGGCAACCCCGGCATAGAGCAACATGCCGCAATAGTTACAGCCCACGCTGGCTACACGGGCCAGGTTTGCTAAGGCAGCCCACTTTTTCACGTGCTGTAAATGGGTTTGTAGCTGATTGGCGAGCTGCTGTTGCTGATCCGGGGT
>DATNRH010000679.1 GCA_036703605.1 Candidatus Obscuribacterales bacterium
GTACTAATAGGCTGGTTGGGCGTTGACTGGTTGCTTAGAATAGTGTTAACTTTTTCTGAGCAGCCGGTCTAGGCCTAACCCTGGCTTGGATCCTGGAATTGAGCCTTTGGGAGGCCCAGGTCCAAGATCTGTTGCAAACCCATGTATTTGTACCGCCATTCGTGGACAAGGGAGGAGGGACCGAGGCGGTCTGTGCCATAGAAGGCCTCGTGTGCGTCCAACCTGGCCAGGGAGAGAAGAGCTGGAGGCTCAGAGTGTCGCTGATGCGTGGATGGAAGTTCGTAGATATGTAGGACATGTAGAAGTGTGCTTTTTTTTTGATGTTGTAGTAGGCGTGTGTAGTTGTGTAGTGGCATCATCTGGGCCAAAAGGCTAGGCAATAGGGGCGGTAGTGGCTTGTAGGAGCGTGGGCCCAGTGATGATTCTAAAAGGGGTGTGTCGGGACATTTTGTGGGCCAGTCCCGTGGAGAAACCACTAAGTTGTTCGTGGATGTAGAGTAGGAAAGTGGTAGACTTCCAACGACCCTGTTTTTGGATGGTGGCAGTGTCGACACCATTGAGGTGCATGGCCATAGCGCCTCCGGCCCTGAGAGAGTGGCTGCTGACACCGGAGGCTGTGTAGCCAAACTCGGGAGAGAGGAAACCCAAGCTGTTCATGCCACGTTTGACTGCAGTATTAGTGTCACTGTTGTTGATGTAGCGAGGCTGGCGAAGACTTGTGTAGTAAGTGGCGATGGGAGTGTCTACAGTGCCCCCATTTGCAGAGATGTGGTGGAGGCGCCTGGCAAGGGCTCGGATGGGACAGAATTCCGTGCCGGTGGCCGAATGGTGGATGCACTGGCCCTTTTCCCCGTTCTTTTGATTCGTGATACGGAGTGTTGCTTCATCAGCTGTAAGGAGGGTGGAGAGAGGTGCATTTGAGGGAAGGATGCGACCTTGGGAGCGAAGAGTGATGTCTTTGATGCGAAAGGCAACTGTGCGGGTGGGGTTGGATCGTTGGCTGCTAGTGGCAGTGTATTCGCTGACACGCAGGAGGTAGTAGAAGGCAAT
>DATNRH010000680.1 GCA_036703605.1 Candidatus Obscuribacterales bacterium
GAGCTGGTAAAACTTGATCCCAAGTCCATTGGCGTGGGGCAATATCAGCATGATGTGGATCAAAAACTGCTGCGCAAGAAGCTAGATGAAACGGTGGAAAGCTGTGTGAACTACGTAGGAGTTGACCTGAATACGGCCTCCAAGGAACTGCTGATGGCGGTTTCTGGCATTACGCCCACCATTGCCAACAACATCGTCGCCTACCGCAACCAAAATGGCGTCTTTCGCGATCGCCGCTCGCTGCTCAAAGTGACGAAACTGGGGCCGAAGACCTTTGAGCAAGCTGCGGGATTTTTGCGCATTCGTTCGGGAGACAATCCCCTTGATAACACCGCCGTGCATCCGGAGAGCTATGCCGTCGTCAAGGCGATCGCCAAGGATCTGGGGCTCGATCTGCACCAAGCTCCCGAGATTGCCGGCCATCTCAAATCCACGGATCTAAAGCGCTATGTGACCGATAGTGTGGGTGAACCGACCCTGCGAGACATGATTCAGGAATTGGAAAAACCTGGTCGCGATCCCCGCTCAGAATTCTGCTACGCCAGCTTTCGAGATGATGTCACCGAACTGTCCGACCTGGCACCGGGCATGGAACTGGAGGGCGTAGTCACCAATGTGGCTAACTTTGGCGCATTTGTAGACATTGGCGTGCATCAAGATGGATTGGTGCATATTTCCCAACTCGCCGATCGCTTTGTGTCGGATCCCAATCAAATCGTGAAAGTCGGACAGGTGGTCACGGTGCGGGTGCTGGAGGTGAACGCTGCCCTAAAGCGCATTAGTCTATCGATGCGATCGCCTGATGCCCGCTCCGATCGCCCGAAGCCTTTACCCGCTAAGGCATCGCCATCCGCCAAGACCTCCCCATCCGCTAAGCTAGAAGACTTGCAGGCCAAGTTCAATCGTCGCCCCTCGCGGTCGTAAGGCCTGGGACGTGGTGCAAGATGTCCCATCGGTTAAAGGTTGGGGACGCGATCGCCTTGAAGAGTCTAGACAGGACTTGCTAGGCTAATGCTCAGCACTCATTAGGCAAAGGTCTATGAATCCATTTCAGCGCCTAAAGCAGTTGCCTTGGCTGCCATTGCTGCAGGTGTCAGCCATCACTATTCTCTGTGTTGTGATTTTGGAAACCGCTCTGTTTACCGGGTTACAACAGGTGCCAGAGCTATGGAACGGGTTTATCCGCTTGCTGAGCTCCGTGCTTGGGGTGGTGATTTTGGGGGCGATCGCCTATGGCGTCGGGGCTTTGGGTTTGCTGCTGTTAGAGCGGCTTCAGTCTACAGTGCGTCCCAACGCTAGCGTGTTGTGGGCGCTAATTGCCTGTCTGTTGGTTATGGTGTGGCTGAAAACCCTCTTGCCTCTAAATGGCTTAATTGGTTTAGACTCCTTGTCATTGGTCGGAATCACCCTCGGTGTGTTTACCACCGGACGGCGCTATTGGCGGCGCTACTAGATGGCGCTATTAGACCTGGATGGGAATCGGGCTAGAGCGGTGAACCGGTTGGTATAGGGTATCCCGCTCCTGGGGGGGCCGTCCAATCGAGCGGATAGCCTGCTGCAGGTCTTCCACCTCCATACAGGTGCCGCCTTGGGCTCCGGCCATGGTGGTGATATGCTCTTCCATCAACGTTCCGCCAATGTCGTTGCAGCCCCAGCGTAGGGCTTCGGTGGCTCCTGCTAGCCCCAGCTTTACCCAGCTTGGTTGGTGGTTGGGAATCCAGTTGCCCAAAAAGATCCGGGCTACGGCCATCAACACCAAGGCATCGGGGCAACTGGGCTGATCGCGGCCCACCCGTCGCCGCAAGGGTGCCGGAGCGTCTTGCCCCACAAAGGGCAGCACAATAAATTCAGTGATGCCGCGCTGCCCCCGCTGCTGAGCCCGTTGCTGCAGCGATCGCAACTGCTCTAGATGGCGGATCTGCTGGCGAGGCGTTTCGATATGGCCGGATAGGATGGTGCTGGTGGTGGGCATACCTAGGTGGTGAGCTGTTTCCACCACGTCTAGCCAGGTTTGGGTGTTGATTTTTTCCGGGCAGAGCACCTTGCGCACATCGTCGTCGAGCACCTCTGCTGCCGTTCCAGGCATGGAGCCTACCCCCGCTTCTTGCAATGCTTCAATCACCGCTGCGTAGGAGCAGCCATCTTCCCGAGCAATAAACTCAACTTCTTGGGGGGAGAAGGCATGGAGGTGCAGTTGGGGAAAGGCGGATTTGATGGTGTTGACGAGGCTGAGGTAGTAGGGCAAGGATGCTCCATCCTGCTTAGCTTCAAGGTTGAGCCCCCCCTGCATACAAATTTCTGTTGCGCCGCGCTGAACGGCATCAGCGGTTTTTTCTAGAATCACCGTGTCATTCAGCCAGTAGGCACCGGGTTGATTTGCATCGCGGCGAAAGGCGCAGAAGCTACAGTGCTGTTCGCAAATGTTCGTGAAGTTGATATTACGGTTGATCACGTAGGTGACTGTGTTCCCCGCCTGCCGCTGTCGCAGTTGGTCGGCTGTCTCCTGGATGGCTCGCGCTGCCTGGATGGATGGGGGGAGGGGCGATCGCTCCCCTATGGTCTGGGCGGGATGGGCGGCTTCAAGTAACGCAACACCCTCAGATTCAGTGAGGTCGTATCCGGCAAGCGCACGGTCAAGAATGGGTTGGATGTCAAGGGGCATGGCGACGTTAACACAGGCATGATCGGGACTGCATCCACCATAACAGCTTTATTACCCGTCGATGGAGTTGCACCCATAGATGGTCGTATGGGTGAAGGGAGGGCTATCCCTGGCAACGGATGTGCTCTGCGGATGGAGTTGCTAAAATCTGGAAAGATTGTTAGAACCAAGGGCATCCTGATGCTGCTTTGGCTTCTAAGGGTGAGGGGTTAGGTTAGAGTGTTAGGATCGGCAATACCTGAAACGAACTGGGCATGATGCCCCGCCGTGAGGGTACATCTAAAGACGGTTGTCTCTGTCCCGCGTATGCTGGATAGTCAGCCATGATGGTTGCGAGGCTGGCAGCGATCGCTAAGATAGGATTCCAGTCGCTCGAACGTGACTTGACGGGAGCCTGCACCAGACTACGCAGAAAGCTAAACATCATGGTTAAGACTTTCCCCGGAGGCTCTTCAAGAGTTGCGGTGGGAGAATAGTCAACACGTCACGCCCCCAATCCTTGGACTGAGATGCTAGGAGGTCACCTTGTCTTTTTCATCAGACGACTTCGCTAAAGCCCTTGAGCAACACGACTACACCTTCCAGCGAGGGCAGACGGTACGTGGCAAGGTTGCGGTACATGACACGGATGGCGTCTATGTAGACGTCGGCGGTAAGGCAACGGCCTTTTTGCCTGCAGATGAGGTGTGGCTTGGATCCTTCAAAAGCTTAGATGAAATTCTGCCTATTGGAGAAGAGCGCGAATTTCTGATCATCCGTGAACAAAATGCTGATGGACAGGTCACCCTGAGTGTGCGGCAGCTGCAAATCCAGCACCGGTGGGATGAGCTGCAAGAGTTTCTCGACGATGGCCGCACCACCCAAGTGCGGGTGTCTGGGGTCAATAAGGGTGGACTGAATGTGGATGTGGATGGTCTGAGAGGGTTTGTACCCCGATCTCATCTGGTGGATAAAGGTAACCTCGAAGGTTTGGTTGGACGCTTTTTGACGGTGACGGTGCTGGAAGTAGATCGCGATCGCCGCCGCTTGGTTTTATCTGAACGCGTAGCAGCTCGGGCCGCTAGCCTCGGTCGCCTGGCCGTTGGGCAGTTGGTGGAAGGGCGCGTGGTGGGTATCAAACCCTTTGGTGTCTTTGTGGAATTTGAAGGCACCACCGGCCTGCTGCACATTAACCAAGTCAGCAAGAATTTTGTAGAATCCCTCACCACCCTCTTCATGGTGGGGCAAGATGTGAAGGCGGTGATTCTCGACCTGGATACTGTCAAAAAGCGCATTGCTTTGTCCACCAAGGTCTTAGAAAACTACCCTGGTGAAATGCTAGAAAAGCCAGCAGATGTGATGCGCGAAGCCGACGATCGTATGGAAAAAGTGCGTCAGGCCTTGCTGCAAGAGGGATTATTGGTAGATTAGTCGTCCTAGATAGCGCTCATGGCGTCAATTGCTGCTTCAAGGGCGATCGCTACATGAGTCCAATGGGTGCCTCCTTGGCAAAACACCACATAGGGCTCCCGCAGCGGCCCATCGGCAGAAAATTCGGACGTGCTACCATCAATAAACGTGCCTCCTGCCATGACAAGGTCACTCTCATAACCCGGCATTCCTGCGGGGACTGGGGTTACGTAGGAATCAATGGGTGAATGGGCCTGAATAGCCCGACAAAATGCAATAACCTTCTCTGGCGATCCAAGCTGAATAGCCTGAATGACATCCCGTCGCGGAGCCAGCGGTAGTGGGTTCACCGGATACCCCAATCGGTGAAACACATACGAGACAAGATGATTGCCTTTCATCGCCTCTCCTACCATCTGGGGAGCGAGAAACAGTCCCTGTAAGATTAAGCGATTTTGATTAAACGTTGCACCGCCTTCGAGGCCAATGCCCGGAGCCGTGAGCCGACAAGCAGCGGCTTCCACCAGCTCTGCCTTGCCAGCTACGTAGCCACCTGCCGGAACGATCGTGCCACCGGGGTTCTTGATCAGTGAGCCGGCCATCAGGTCAGCCCCCACCGCTGTGGGTTCTTGATCCTCTACGAACTCGCCGTAGCAGTTATCCACAAAGCAAATGGTATTGGGATTCTGGCGTTTGACGAGATGGACAATCGTTTCAATATCGGCGATCGCCAAGCTGGGACGCCAACTATAGCCGCAGGATCGTTGAATCAGCACTAGTCTGGTTTCGGGCCTGATGGCAGTAGCCAAGGTATCCCAATCAATCCCGCCATCCTGGGCTAGCGCCAGCTCGCGGTAGTGCACGCCAAACTCTTGGAGTGACCCCTGCCCTTGCCCGCGTAGCCCAATCACCTCTTCCAAGGTGTCATAGGGCGCACCGGCCACCGAGACCATTTCATCGCCTGGACGCAGCACGCCGTATAGGGCAGAAGCGATCGCATGGGTCCCAGATACAAACTGAACCCGTACCGCTGCCGCCTCCGCCTGCATGACCTCTGCAAAAACCCGATCAATGACTTGCCGCCCCAAATCATCGTGACCATAGCCCGTCACGCCAGCAAAGTGCTGCACCCCAACCCGGTGATGACGAAAGGCCGTCAAGACTCGTCGCAGTTTTTCCTTGACCTGGGTGTCAATTCCGGCAAAGATCTGGGATAGTGCCTGTTGTGCTTCATGCAGCTTCGCAAAGCTGTCCATAGACACCTCATTCGTTCGCATTCAATCTCATTTCTGTTTCAATAGTTAAGGTGCGCGGGTGTCGCGCACGCCGGGCCGTATCATTTTAAGCTGTGTATCGAAGAAAACTGCATGACGCTTGCCACTTCAGTAAACCTTAAACCCAACTGGCCTGTCATTTTATTTATGGCAGGTGTCCATCTACTCGCTCTGTTGGCACTGTTGCCCAGCAATTTTAGCTGGATCGCGGTGTGTTTGATGCTCGTGATGCATTTTGTGACGGGTTGCTTGGGCGTCACGCTAGGCTTCCACCGCCTCGTGACTCACCGGAGCTTTCAAGCCCCAAAATGGTTAGAGTACATCCTCGTCTTTTTCGGTAGCCTTGCGGTGCAGGGTGGCCCAATTGAATGGATTGGTCTCCACCGTCATCACCACGCCTACTCTGATCACGACGTCGATCATCATAGCTCAACCAAAGGCTTTTTCTGGAGCCACATGGTGTGGATGTTCTATGACGTTCCTGCCAAGCAAGAAATTCCTCGTTTTACAAAAGATATTTCTAGCGATCCAGTTTACGTATTCCTAGAAAACTATTTCCTCTTGGTGCAACTGGCTTTAGCTGTTGTGTTCTACTTGCTAGGCGGTTGGCCCTTTGTGATTTGGGGCATTTTTGTGCGCCTCGTCACGGTCTATCACATTACCTGGTTTGTGAATAGCGCCACTCATAAATTTGGCTACCGCAGCCATGAGTCAGGCGATCGCTCTACCAATTGCTGGTGGGTGGCGCTTCTGGCCTTTGGTGAGGGCTGGCATAATAATCACCATGCATATCAATATTCGGCGCGCCATGGACTAGAGTGGTGGGAAATTGACGTGACGTGGATGATCATTCAACTTTTAGCGGCACTAGGCTTGGCTACCAAAATTAAGCTACCGCCGACCTTGCAAAACTCAAAATCTGTTTAAGTTGTTCAAGACTGCGTATTAGATACACGTTCAATACGCGCAAGATTCATGCAGAGAAGCCATCTTCTCTGCATTTTTTATGGGAATATTTCATGGACTTACGAGAAGAACGTGAGCTCGACGGGCGTGCTGATGCTCACCCTGAGCTGATCGAAGGTTAGGAGATGGGCTGCGATCGCTCAGCCCGAAGGTTGCATCTGCCTTGTCTGTGCTGTTAGGTGCAGCCGTAACGCAATGTCTTGCAGGAACTTATGCGTTACGGCTTCGCCTAACGCATTCTACCCATTCATCGTTTCTTGACGATGTAAAAACTCCCCAGGCAGGATTCGAACCTGCGACCAATCGATTAACAGTCGACCGCTCTACCACTGAGCTACTGAGGAACGCGAATCTAATACTAACGAAAGACGATAGCCTTTGGCAAGGGCCTAACCAGGATTTCTTTAACTATTTTTCAAAATCGCTGGGATTGGGGTGGCAGATCCGTGGGTAGCCCTAGGCGTAGCTTGGCTAATTTGGCTTGGGCGGCGGGGTCTAGGCGACTGGAGAGGAGACGTCGAGACGATGCCTTGGCGGAGGATTTCTGCCGCTGCACCCGGTGGGCGATCGCTTCAATATCTGCCAGCAATTTCTCGGCCGACATACATTCCGCGTTGTAGCCCATGACGGTGAGCTGCTGGGCGCGATCGGAGGTGGCTACAATCAAACGCTGCTCAAACCGGCGAAGGTCATGGCGAAAGGCGGCGCAGGTCTTTTCAATATAGGTGTCAGCGGTTTGGCGATAGCTGGTGTATTGAATGGCAACGTGGGGAGAAATCTGCTCTTGGCTGCCAGGATTGCCTTGATAGTGGGCGTCGAAGATGATTTGGGTGTTGTACTGCTGGTAGACGCTATAGCCTAGGAGCAGTTGGATGAGCTGATGCCTAGCTTCTTCTAAGCCCAGGCGATCGCGGGCAGATTTGAGGTCTGGCCAACTGCCGACCATGTTGTAGCCGTCGATCAGGAGAACCGCTCGAAAGGTTGGGCGTGGCATGGCAGGCGATCGCAAAGTGCGTAGGGTTAACGTATCGTCATACTCTTTAGTATAGGGTTAACCTTCGTTAAGGGGCGATCGCTTCCTAGCTGGCATGTACCATCAACTGGCGCTTCAGCCGTTCTGGATCGCCTTGATCCACCACCCGTCCTTGCTGGAGTAAAAATGCGCCATCGCAGTGATCGAGTTCTTCGAGCCGATGGGTGACCCAGAGGGCGGTAATGTTGCGTTCCTGCACCAGTTTTTTCACCTGAATCACCAAATCGGCTTGGCTGTCGGCATCTAGGAGTGCCGTGGGTTCATCTAGGAGCAAGACTTGGCAATGGCGGGCGATCGCTCCAGCAATGGCGATCCGCTGTTTCTGTCCGCCACTGAGGGCATAGATGGGGCGGCGCTTCAGGTGCAGCAACTTAACGGCAGCGAGGGCTTCATCCACCCGTTCGTGGATCTTGGGCAGCGATAAATGTTCTTCCACTAGGCTAAAGGCTACGTCGGCCCCAACCGTGGGCATCACCAATTGGTGGTCAGGATTTTGAAAGACATAGCCAATGGGCGACTGGGCCCAAATTTCACCAGACTGAGGCTGCAGTAAACCGCTGAGCAGCTTCAGCAGGGTCGATTTGCCGCTACCGTTGGTGCCCAGGAGCATCCAAAACTCTCCCTTCGGTACATCGAGGGAACACCCCTGGAGGATGGGGTGCTGCTTGTCCCAGTAAAACTGGAGATCTCGAATGGCGATCGCAGCCTCAGTCATAGTATTCCCAGCGATTACTCTGCAGTCATAGCGAAAAACCCAGGCGGCCGGCCAGATGCCGTTGCCGTGCTCGATTTCTCATACATTTGAACGGCGGAAACCTCGCTGGTTAACACCCCAATTTTTTTCTCGCCCTGTTGCTCACAGGTGAGTTCAAGAATCGTGGGGTTACCAGACTTCAGGGTGTCTAGAATTTGGTGATACAGACCTTGAGCATCTTCGGCGGTCTTGCGCTGAACGGATAGGGTTACAGGCGCACTCTTTAAGGTCACGTCAATAATATACATAGGGCTCAATAATTACGTCGGCATCTTAAGCTGAACAGTCTAATGATGTCTCGAACAGTGGACTGTCATGGGCCCCACTCCCATAGGAGATTTGCCTAAGAGACAGCCTGTCGGCATCGGATCGTCCTAGTTCTCTAGTATCTCTCATATCCCCCAGACTGGGGCCTGGGAGTCCTGCGGATTCTTGGGGGCTGGGCGATCTGGACGCGGCAATCTCAATGTGCTGAAATGTTAAATCTTCTTGAAATGTGTAAAACTCGTTTCCTGCTGTGGTATCTGAAGGGCTGGAATCCGTGAGTTTCCTGCTGGCTCTGGTGATCATCCCTGGGGGCGATCGCTAAAAATCTACATGTCAAGGGTGAAAATTTCAGGAAACTGCCGATATAATGAGCTTATAGTAAAGAAAAGTAAAGTCTATTCACTTTTCGATGCATTGCTTGCCGCCCTGTTCATCGGCAGGCAAAAGACCTTGTTTCCCAATCTGGGGGCAAGGAAAGAACTTATTTTCTAGTCCATACAATTCGGAGAACTGCGCTATGACCATAGCAATGGGACGCGCGCAAGCCCAGCGAGGATGGTTCGACGTCCTTGACGACTGGCTGAAGCGCGATAGATTTGTCTTCATCGGATGGTCTGGTTTGCTGCTATTCCCCTGCGCCTACATGGCGGTGGGCGGCTGGCTAACCGGCACCACCTTT
>DATNRH010000681.1 GCA_036703605.1 Candidatus Obscuribacterales bacterium
GCAACGCCTTATCAATCCATACACTCCTTCCTCCTCGGGAGATTGGCCGTGAACGTCGTCCCCTTCCAAGCTATCCGATATGGACTTGTTCTCAGTTTAGGCATAGGGCTATCAGTCATCTCAGCCGTTTTTGTTGGCCAATGGGAAGCGGCTAAACAACAGGTTCGCTTTCAGCGCCAGACTGAAAATATATCAACAGCTCTGCAGCGTAGCCTGAATCGCTATACAGATGTACTATCTTTTCTGGATGATTACTATGGAACAGCCGAGGGCAACGTTAACCGGCAAGACTTTAGCCATTTTGTAAGGCGATCGCTGGTTACCTATCCTGGTATTCAAGCCTTAGAATGGGCACCGATGATCCAACAATCCGAGCGATTTGCCTTCGAGCAACGCATTCAAGCCGAGGGATATCCAGGCTTTCAAATTACTGAACTATCCAATGCTAATCAACTCATCCGAGCAGGCGATCGCCCTTATTATATCCCTGTTGTGTATCTAGAACCATTCGCCAATAATGAAGCTGCTTTTGGGTTTGATCTAAACTCCACTACCGATCGCACCATTGCTCTAGAATCTGCCCGAGATACGAATAGAATTACTGCTACAGGACGGATCCGTTTAGTACAAGAGCAGCGCGATCAGTTTGGTTTTCTGATGGTGTTGCCCCTGTATGACTCTCCCATACCCCCACAATCTCTATCCAATCGGCGCGATCAATTTACGGGGTTTCTGGTAGGTGTATTTCGCGTTTCAGATGTGGTGGAAGAATCTCTTCAAGACCTTCGCTATGATATCCACGTGGCGCTTTATGACCAGAGCGCTCAACCCGATCAGCAGTTTCTGGGCCGCTATGATGCCCTAAAGCAGCAGGTTATGACCCTAGAGAGCGATCGCCCCTCTCCAATCCATGCTTCCCTTTGTGCTAACCCCATAGACTGTACCCATTTTCTCACGGTGGGTGAGCGGCAATGGCGAGCAGTGTTCTCCCCTTCAATGAACTATCCCTCCAGCGTCAACTACAGCGCCCCTGTCACTTTCCTGATAGGACTA